>NZ_JWAJ01000113.1 GCF_001068775.1 Streptococcus pseudopneumoniae | reverse complement strand
CGGGATTCGAACCCGTGTTACCGCCGTGAAAAGGCGGTGTCTTAACCCCTTGACCAACGGACCGGAGTTGTTATTTTCAACTCTTACTATTATACCGACTTTTCTTACTTTGTCAACACCTTTTTTTAACTTTTTTTCAATTCTTCTGAATTACTTCCTGTAACTCTTTCAGCATGGCTTTGCGTCCCTTGAAACGCTCATCTGCCCAGAGTTTTGGTTAATTTTTTTCTTACAATAATTGTTTTTTATGAAGCACATATCATTTTTGGAAAACATTTCTTCATATTGCTCAAGTAACTGTTGCATTCTTATTTTCAGAAAATTTGAATCATTTCCTCTAAGAGAGCATTAACATAAGTGAACTTGTATTTTATTTTTCATATATATAGAGAAATCTTTGATTTAAATTAGAGTTCCCTCAACTTTTTTAAAAAAAACAGAGAAAACTTGTGCCCCCTCTGTTTATAGTATTTAAGATAATTAATTTTCTTCACTCATTTTTGATTTTACTTCATCATAAGATAGTGCATGTGATTCCTCTTCTACTGTTTCAGGCATCTTTCCTGTTTCGTATAGAGATTTAATTTGTGTACTATCCAATGTTTCGTATTTCAATAATGCTTCTGCAATCAGCTTGTGAGTTTCACGATTTGACTGGATAATTTCAGCAGCTTTGTTTCGTGCTTCATTCAATAATGAACGAACTTCTTCGTCAATTTCATAAGCTGTTTGTTCTGAAATTGATTTTTGAGGGCTTTGTGCACCAAACATAGCATGATTTCCTTCATATTGTACTGGACCAAGTTTTTCACTCATACCATACTCAGTAACCATAGCACGCGCCATCTGAGTCGCTTGTTCGAAGTCATTAGATGCTCCAGTTGTTTGGACGTTAAAGATAATCTCTTCAGCTACACGTCCACCCATTAATCCAGCTAATTGCTCTTTCATATCTTCTTTAGATAAAAGCATTTGGTCTTCTTTAGGAAGTGCAATCATATATCCGCCTGCACGTCCACGTGGTACTATGGTAACTTTATGAACAACACGGGCATTTGACAATACTAGACCGACAATGGTGTGTCCTGCCTCATGGTAGGCAACCAATTCACGTTCTTTTTGTGAAACTGTCTTGTCTTTCTTAGATGGTCCAGCGATAACACGATCTTCAGCTTCATCAATATCAGAAGCATCAATCACTGATTTATTACGACGAGCTGCAACTAAAGCTGCTTCATTCAATACATTTTCCAAATCGGCACCAACAAAACCTGGAGTTTGTTGTGCTACCAATTTCAAATCTACATCTTCAGCTAAAGGTTTATTTCTAGCATGGACTTTCAAAATTGCTTCGCGTCCCTTAACATCTGGACGACCAACCAATACTTTTCTATCAAAACGACCTGGACGAAGTAGAGCCGGATCAAGAACATCTGAACGGTTTGTTGCCGCAATGACAATAATTCCTTCATTTCCTTCAAAACCATCCATTTCAATCAAGAGTTGGTTTAAGGTTTGTTCTCGTTCATCATTACCTCCACCTAAACCAACACCACGTTGGCGACCAACGGCATCAATTTCATCAATGAAGATAATAGCTGGTTCTGCTTTTTTTGCGTCCTCAAAGAGAGAACGTACACGGCTCGCACCGACACCGACGAACATTTCTACAAAGTCAGAACCTGAAATACTAAAGAATGGTACACCAGCTTCTCCTGCGACTGCTTTGGCAAGTAATGTTTTACCAGTTCCCGGAGGTCCTTCTAAGAGAACTCCAGCTGGAATCCGGGCACCCAATTTTGTAAATCGTTTTGGATCTTTTAAGAATTCAACAACTTCAACAAGTTCTTGTTTTTCTTCCTCTGCGCCTGCGACATCTGAGAAGCGAACTTTGATATCTTCTTTATTAGCAGCTTTAGCTTTACTACGTCCAAAGCTCATTGGATTGCGTCCACTATTTCCGCCCATATTTCCCATCATAGAGAAGAGGAAGAAGAATAAGATAGCAAATGGTACTACTGAAACCAGGATGTTAATCCACATACCACTTGAGCTTTCGTGTTTCACTTCAATCTGTGTTTGGTGTTCACTTGCTAACTTTTGCAAATCCGCTACAGTTGTATCTGATGGGAGGACAATACTTGTAAATTTCTCTACTTTTGTAGCAGAGGGTGTAAAAAATTGAATTCCCGTTTCCTGTTTCTCTGTCTTAGCAGTTTTGTAGACACCATACACTTCAATAACACTACCACTTGGTTGGTAGGTCATTTCTTTTACATTGTCGTTAGTGATTTCCTGAACCAATTCTGAGTACTTAATTTGTTGACTATGACCAGCGGATCTGCCAGCAAAAAAGTACTGGAATCCTGTCACTAGCAAGAAAATCATCAACAAATAAAGAAATGGATTTTTTATGAAACCATTATTTTGTTTTTGCATTCAAACACTTACCCTTCTATTTTGAGTAAACTTCCTCTTTCAATACACCTACATAAGGAAGGTTACGATAGTTTTCATTATAGTCTAGTCCATATCCTACAACAAATTCATTTGGAATTGTAAAACATGTATAATCTGCTTCGATTTCTACAGTGCGACCTTCTGGTTTATCAAGCATGGTAACAATCTTCACAGACGCTGCTTCTCTTGCAGTAAACATATCTTTCAAACTTTTCAAGGTTTGACCAGTGTCAATGATATCTTCTACAAAGACAACATGTCGACCTTTAATATCTTGAGTTACGTCTTGTTTAATATTAATGACACCACTACTTACAGTCCCACCATGATAGCTAGAGACCATCATAAAGTCCATTTCAAGATGTGTATCAATATATTTCACCAATTCTGCCATAAAAGGAATAGAACCTTTTAAAATTCCAACTAAAATCGGATTTTTACCCTCATAATCTTTTGTCAACTGAGCACCCAATTTTTTAGCTGCTTCTGTAATTTCATCTTGTGAAATCAAAATTTTCTTGATATCTTTTTCTAACATGATTTTACCTATCTATTTTTTCTATATAAAGTACAGTGTTCATTATATCATTTTTCATTTTTTTACTCAAATCACTGATTTCAATTCCTAAAACTGAACAAATTTTTCCAAATTGCTCAATGATAATAGCTTTTTCTCGTCTTTCTTTAGGAATTTTTAAATCAATAAAAAGTCGCCTTAGTTTTTTACGATGACCATTTTTTATCAAATAATCACCAGGCTGTCGATGCCTTAAAATCAAAGATGTTTCACGAGAAACATTCATCTTTTGAATATTTTCCCCTTCTAGAGGGATTCCAAATGAAAATAAATAACCTTCATAATGAAGTTGATTTTGATAGTTTAACACACACTCACTACTTTTTTCATCAGACTTTGGTCTGATTTTACAAATTCGAAAGTGCTGGTATTCTTTTACAAGTTCATAACCATTTTTTATATAATGGCGATATTGACTCTTAGTTTTTAAAATATGATGAATTTCTTGAAATTGTTCTCTTGTTACATTTAAATCAGCAAAACAACTAAGGTATTGTTGTAGCAAAATTCGCTGTGTTGCCTCAGAAAAGAATAAAAACTGAGTTAAATCTTCCACATTGACTGTTTGAGATAATTCAGTCAGAGCAATTTGATAGTCAGATACTTCTTTTCCAAACTCTAAAAATGCTCTCTTCACCTGAATATTTTCTTTTTCCAGTTGTGGTAAGTAAATATTACGAACTCGATTGCGAAAATAGTAATTTTCTTCATTCGTCCTATCTTCAAAATGCTCGATTTCAGGAAAATCCTTCTTATAAAAAGACAGCAAAGGACGAATCAATTCTCCTTTATCAAACTCTTGTCTTTCTTTAATAGCTGATAAGTGTTGTAATCTAACACCCCTAATCATTCGCATAAATACCGTCTCAACCTGATCATCTGCATGATGAGCTGTTACAAGGGCTGTAGAGGAAGTTTTCCCCATCACTTTCCTAAAAAATTTATAGCGAAATTGACGAGCATTTGCTTCTGAAAAATCTCCAGTAAAATGAGCTACGTAAATTGGAACTCCAACTTGTTCAGCTAGTTTTATTAATTCATATTCTTCATGGTCTGATTCTAATCGTTGTTTATGGTTTACATGAGCTAAAAATAATTCAATCCCAAGTTCTTCTTGGTAAGTTGAAAGGAGATGAAAAAGAAACATCGAATCCAATCCACCAGACAAGGCTAATATAACTCGTGAATGATCTTTAAAATAACCTTTTTCTAGAAAATGATTTAAAAAATCTCGGTCTCTCATTTTAGGACCTCATAGACATCCTTAGCAATTTTAGAAATGGTATCATAATCAGAATCTTTGGTAAAGATTGAAATAATGAAAGGAGAATCTGTATAGACTATTCCTACATCGTGTTTAAATTCATCTGCATCCCCAATTTTATGGGCTACCTTAGCAGAAATATTCTTAGCAATCCTCTGATTATCAAAAGCTGTTTGTGATAGGGATTCTAAAACAAAACCATTCTGATTATAAATAGATTCCATAACTTGACCAGCCATTTTCGCTGAAGCCAACTTATCTGTCACATCCCATTCCTCACCTGCGATAGTAGCCATCTCTTTTTTAAAGGCTTCATCTGATTTATTCGTAATATAATAACCAAGAATATTATGAGCTACATTGTCAGATTCTTTTGCAGTTTTTGTGATTAAATCTTTGATTGTGTATTCTTTATTGTCTGCTGTTTTAGGGAGACTTCCGCTTCCTTCAGGTTTATAAGAACCAGGGAAATCATTAACTTCGGAAACATACTTTAATTTCGTGTCAAGTTGGTAATCACCTTGATTGATTTTTTCTTGAACATAATAAAGATAAGGCAATTTCATAACACTAGCAGCGTACATTTTTTGATCTTCATTAATCCCAGCTTCCTTACCTGTACTCAATTGTTTAACATAAATAGAAAACTGTTCATTTTGATAATTCGCAGATAACAACTCTTGTACTTTCTGGATTCTATTATCATCATTGGAAATATAATCCGTCGAAATCCAACCAGTTTGTTTGATATGTAAAAATTCATGCCCACCAGCAAAAATAGACATATCTACTTCAACATCTTGATAGGGTACCAAAGTAGATTTTAATTCTTGTTTATCATAAGGGCTATTATAGACAATAAATTCAGGTTCTAACCACAGTCGTTTAGAAAAATTGTTGACAATTGAACTATCGTATAAAAGTCGTTTATCGGCCATCACAAACTGATTATTAGACAATTTAAAGATAGGCTGTCCTTGTTTATTTAATCTCCATTCTAAAACAGATAATTTTGTATCTGCATTGACTTTTCCTGATTCTTTAATCAAATCTTCTGTAGAATAAACAGATGTTTCACCATAAAATTTTGGAGATTCTATAACATCTTGATAGTAAAAGTGATACGAAGCGTGGGTTAAGGAATAAACTTCTTGGTTTGGAATGATAACTGGATTCTCAGTGCTTACTACTTGGACACTTTTTAAAAAAATAGGAAGTAGCAATATCACTAAAAATTTACGCATTCTTTTTTTCCTCTTCTTCCTGTAACCGTAACAGATGATTTTTTTGAGCTAACTCTTCTAATTTTTCATCTGATTGACTTAAAAATTGTTCAATAATATCTAATAAATTTTCCATTTTACATTACCTAGGAAGTAAGTCCGGAATAGTATAAACTTCTTCCCATGATTTTGAATAGTAATATTTTGCACGCAAATACTTGGCTGCGTATGTTTCGTCCTTTAATTTGGTTGCAAGATTTGATTCTTTATCTTTTTCATCGCTCAATTCTTGATACTGTTTTTTCAGATCGGCTAACTGTTGGCGACGTTCGAGTAGTTGCTGATAACTTTGAGTCAAATTATAGGTTGGTAGGATGAACAACAACATAATCAAAATCAAAACCCAGCCCATAAAACGATTTCTTCTTTGTCGTTCTTCCATCAAGTATTTACGACGTTGGTGTTCATTTTGAATAAAAGAATTATTCATTTGTACAATTTTTTTATACATCGTTTTCTACCCTTGTTTCGCTGATAATTTCATACATACCGGCAGCATCTTCTTTTTTAGTGCTATCTTTCATTTCTAACACTTTTACGAGCAACAATTTATTTCCAAAACGAATTTCGACTTGATCGTTGATTTTTAAATCTGTAGAGCTCTTAGCAAGAATACCATTTACCTTGATACGTCCCTTATCTGCAACTTCTTTAGCCACTGTACGACGCTTAATAATTCTTGATACTTTTAAATATTTATCTAATCTCATTTTTATTACCTCAAATTATTATTGTACCATTTTTCTACCTTTTATAGAAGAAAAAAGATAACTCCTAATGTGACTATTTTGATTCTTTTATATTTGCTAATGATTCTCCAAAAGTTAAAAGACCTTCCAAAATCTCATAATCCTTTTTATTACGAATATCAAAAACAACTTCGATTAAACCTTGATTTTCTGAAATATTTGCCTTCAAACTTGTCTGAGAAAGAGCCTGGAAATAATCTTGTGTTAAAAATAATTGTTGCGATATTTTTTCAAACTGAATGACCAGCTTATTAACCTTTCTTTCTACACGATTGACAAATACTTTATCAAGATATGCTTTGGCTAACCCAATTTCTAAAAGGTAAGCAACCACATCTGGATATTCTCCAAAACGATCGATCAACTCATCTTGTAATTCTTCATAGTTGACACGATTGTCAATTTGACGAATTCTCTTGTAAATTTCAATTTTATGCCGTTCATCTGAAATGTACTCATCCGGAAGATAAGCATCAATTTGTAAAATTAACTCAGCATTTCCTTTTTCACGTTTTTTGTCAGTTCCATTTTTCTTAGCTATCGCTTCTTCCAGCAACTGAGAATACAACTCAAAACCAACAGAATCAATAAAACCAGACTGCGAACTTCCTAAAAGATTACCCGCTCCACGAATGGATAAATCACGCATAGCGATTTTGAAACCAGAACCTAGTTCAGTGAAACCTTTTATGGCTTCTAATCTTTTCTCAGAAACTTCTGTCAGGGTTTTATCTGGACGATACATAAGATAAGCATAAGCGATTCGGTTACTACGACCAACCCGACCTCTTAATTGATACAAGGTAGACAGACCCATATGATCCGCATTTTCAATAAATAAAGTATTTGCATTTGGAATGTCCACACCTGTTTCAATAATTGTAGTGGTGACAAGAATATCATACTGTCCTTCTATAAAGTCAAGTAGCGTATTCTCCAAACGAATTTCACTCATTTGTCCATGAACAAATCCAATCAAAGCTTCTGGAATCAGTTCTTGTAACTCTGAAACCTTTTTTTCAATCGTGTCAACTTTGTTGTAAAGATAGTAAACCTGACCACCACGATCCATTTCTCTCAATACAGCATCACGAATGACACGATCATTCTGTTCAAGAACATAGGTTTGAACAGGATATCGATTGGTTGGAGGAGTTTCGATGACTGATAAATCTCGGATACCTAACATAGACATGTGGAGGGTTCTAGGAATTGGTGTAGCTGTCAAGGTTAAGACATCAACCTTCTTTTTTAATTCCTTCAAAGCTTCTTTATGCTTTACTCCAAATCGTTGTTCTTCATCAATAATCATCAACCCCAAATCAGCAAACTCAACATCTTTAGATAAAACTCGATGAGTTCCTATCAAAATATCTACTTGACCTTTTTTCAATTTTTCAAGTGTCTCAGTCTGCTCTTTTTTACTTCTAAAACGACTCAAAACATCTACATTGACAGCAAATTGTTCAAATCTTTCTTTAAAATTACTGTAATGTTGCTGAGCAAGAACGGTAGTTGGTACTAAAACGACAACCTGTTTATGATCATTGACAGCCTTAAATGCAGCTCGCATGGCCACCTCAGTCTTACCAAAACCAACATCTCCAACTAAAAGTCGGTCCATCGGTTGAGGAGCCTGCATATCTTTCTTTATCTCTTCGATACTTCGAAGTTGGTCCTCAGTCTCTACATATGGGAATGCTTCGTCAAAAGCGTTTTGGTCTTCATCATCTTTGGAAAATGCAAAACCTTTAAGTTGACTTCTCTCTGCATATAACTTAATTAAATCATCTGCAATATCTTCAACTTGACTCTTTACTTTTTGCTTCGCTTTTTTAAAACGTCCATCGTTTAATTTGTTTAACTTTGGAGCCTTACCATCACTAGAGACATACTTAGAAAGAGTCTGTATCTGCTCCACAGGGATAGAAATACGATCTCCATTTTGATATAGAACACTTACGTAGTCTCGATGAATTCCTTTGATTTCAATCGTTTCAATCCCTAAATATTGCCCAATACCATGAATTTGATGAACAACATAGTCTCCTTTTTGGAGCTCGTTATAATCCTTTAATCGCTCAGCGTTGCTGATATTTTGTCTTCTATATTTCCGTTTAATCTTCTTTTTAAAAATCTCATATTCAGTGATAAATACAAGATTTTCATCTACAAAATGAAACCCATGTCGCAGATTTCCTTCAACAAGATTGACAGTTCCTTTACAGATTTCACTTTCATTACTATTATCAACTTTAATATCATATTCATCAAGAATCGTTGACAGTTTCTTTAATTCAGTTTTGGTACTTGATTGAAGAACAATTGTATACTTCAATTTTTTATAACGTTCAATTTCTTCTTTCAGAAAAGAAAACTGATTGAAGAACTCTTGCATTGGATATTGACTAAATTGATACAGATGATCAAATTTTAGATTTCCAAGCCCTTTTTGGAAATTTGAAAAGAAACTAGAAGGCTGATATTTTTTTAAAATCCCTTCTGTATCTACAAAGTAAAGTAGACTTGACACTGATTTACCATTATGTAAATCATCTGTAAAGTAGCTAGCGATTTCCTTATCAAAAGCATCGTACTGATTCAAGATTTTTTGAAAATCATCAAAGATAATGGGCACTTGATTCAAATAATCTATCAGTGTCCACTGTTTTTTATAAAAATTAGATAAAAACTTACGAATATCAGCATGAAGAACTTGCTCTTTCGTGCAACTAAAAACTTCTTCTAAGTAAGACTTTATAGTTGGAGAAAGTGACTTATCAATCTCATGTTCTAAAAATTTCTGGCCACGCTGATAATCTTCAAAAGTTAGTAAAATATCACTTGCTGGATATATCAGTACTTTAGACTGACTGTCTTTAGAAAGCTGAGTTTCAGTATCAAATTCTCTAATGCCATCAATCTCATCACCAAAAAATTCTATTCGGTAAGGAGATAGTTGAGAAGTTTCAAAGATATCTAGAATATCTCCACGAAGGCTAAATTCTCCCTGACTTTGAACTTGTGTAACTTTCTTATAACCAAGAGAAATTAAGTGATTTTTTAATTCTCTTTGTTCGCATTCCTGGCCCACTTGAAGTTCTAAGACACTATCATCAAAAACTTGAGGATTTGGTAAGAATACCCGACTAGCTGCGACATTACAAACTAAAATCCCTCTTTGAGACTTATCTCTTAGAAAACGCAAAGCTTCAACCCTAGAAAAAATCTTTTCCTGAGATGATACCAAAAATTCGACCATTGGTGAATCATCTACTAGAAATGGATAAACCAGATCCGAACCTAGTATAGAGATTAGATCATTGACCAGACGCTCAGCTTCTCCATATGTGGAAGTCATCACTAAAACCTTATCCTGACTCTTCAGACTACTAGCAATCGCTAAAGATTTTGCTGAGCCAGAAAGACCTAGCAATAATTGTCTTTGTTTCTGTGGTAGGTTCTCATGCCAAGATAGGATTTGTTTATTCTCTAAAAAGAAATCTAGTAAATTCATTGGCCTACCCGTTGTATTTCTGCATCGTTTTTTCAAATTTTTTTTCTTGTAAATAATAATTTACAGCATCGTCAACCTTGTCAATAGATTGTAAAATACCAATATAATCTTCTTGATCAAACTTACTCAAAACATGGTGAACAACAGACATTCCTTTTTTAGGTCTACCAATACCAATCTTTACACGATTGAAAACCTGTGTACCGATATGTTGAATAATCGACTTAATTCCATTATGACCACCAGCTGATCCTTTAGCACGAAGACGAATTTTTCCTACTTCCATGTCAAGATCATCGTAAATAATCAGTAAATCTTCAATATCTAAACCATAGTAGGTTAACAATGCATGAACAGCTTTTCCACTTTCGTTCATAAAGGTAGTTGGTTTTACCAGATAAATTTTTTCACCATTAAGGAAAAAGGATGCTAAGTCAGCTTGGAATATCTTATCGTGTGTAAAGGTGACATTCTGTTTTTTTGCTATTTGATCAATCAACATAAAGCCAACATTATGTTTAGTTTCAAAATATTTATCCCCTGGATTTCCCAATCCTACAAGTAATTTTGTCATTTAAATTTCCTTTCAAAAGCCAAAAGGGTTGGAATTTTTTTCCAACCTAATTGACATTATGTTAAATATTGATTAGACGTTAAAGCGGAATTCCATAATATCGCCATCTTGCACGACATATTCTTTTCCTTCTTCACGCAAGCGTCCAGCTTCTTTTACGGCCTTTTCAGAGCCATATTTTACCAAATCGTCATAAGACATGGTCACTGCACGAATAAATCCTTTTTCAAAGTCAGAGTGGATGATACCAGCTGCTTGAGGAGCTTTCATGCCACGTTTAAATGTCCAAGCACGAACCTCTTTTTCACCAGCTGTAAAGTAAGTTCCAAGTCCTAGTAGATGATAAGCAGCTCGAGTCAACTTATCTACACCTGATTCTGTCAATCCAATGGCTTCAAGAAACTCTTTTTTATCTTCATCGTCTAACTCAGAAATTTCTTCTTCAGCACGCGCTGAAATGACCACTACCTCTGCATTTTCTGTTTCTGCGAATTCACGAATTTTCTTCACATAATCGATAGATTCTGGGTCTCCAACGACATCCTCATCAACATTAGCTACATAAAGAATAGGTTTCGTGGTCAAAAGGAAAAGACCTTTGACTACTTTTTGCTCTTCATCTGTAAATTCAATGGTACGTGCTGATTTACCGTCTTCAAGAACAGGTTTAATTTTTTGAAGAACGTTAAATTCTGCAACTGATTCCTTATCTTTTTGCGTACGCGCCATTTTTTCTACACGCGCATAGCGTTTATTGACTGATTCTAAGTCAGCAAGAATCAATTCTAGGTTAATAGTATCAATATCTGCTAGCGGATCCACAAAGGCATCTTCACGACCTTGCTCACGCATGACATTTTCATCATCAAAGGCACGAACCACATGAACAATCGCATCAACTTCACGGATATTGGCTAAGAATTTATTCCCCAGACCTTCTCCTTTTGATGCACCCTTTACAATCCCTGCAATATCTGTAAATTCAAAGGTTGTTGGGACTGTCTTCTTAGGAGTGATCATTTCAGTCAATTTTTGTAGGCGTTCATCTGGAACTTCTACCATTCCAACGTTTGGATCAATAGTCGCAAAAGGATAGTTTGCAGCCTCTGCTCCTGCTTTTGTAATTGCATTAAATAGGGTTGATTTACCTACGTTTGGTAAACCAACGATACCTGCTGTTAAAGCCATAGTTTCTCATTCTCCGTTCACATTTCAATCTTCAATATTATAACACAAAAAGGGAAAACTTGCTAACCCTCTAACTAGGGTTCTTAGTCGATGATTTTACTCATTTTTCTTTCAAAATCATAGCGACTCATCATGACCACATGATCACAATTGCTACATTTTATTTTGATATCTGCACCAACACGGGTAATTTCCCAGCGATTTGCCTTTTTGCCTGTTGACTTAATCGTACAAGCATGAGGTTTTTTCATTTCAACAAAATTTCCAACTTCATACATAGTTAGTCTCCTTTTTCTTTTTCGATTATATCATAAAAGAGGCGAGCTAGGCTCAACCTCTTTCCATTAATTTGTACGAACTGGCGTGATGAGCTGCATGAAATCTTCATCTGTATCAGCTGGAACCAGAGTAAATGGACGAACTGCTGAAATAAAGCTGATTGTAACTTTTTCGCTATTTAGAGCTTTTAGTGCTTCAATCAAATAAGTTGGGTTGAAACTAATTGTCAAATCAGCACCACTTACATTTTCAGTATCAATTTCTTCATTTACTTTCCCTACTTCTGGAGAGTGAACATGGGCACTTACAACTCCTTCTTTGATTTCTAATTTAACAGTACCATTTTGTGTCGCACTTGATAAGAGGCGAGCACGTTCCATAGACTGGCGTAGTTTAGCAACATCAAAAGTAACTGTTGTATTGAAATCTGTTGGAATCAATCGATCGGTATCTGGATAATTTCCTTCTAAGAGACGTGTGTAAAAGCTAATATTTTCACTTCTAAAGAGAATTTGGTTGTTTGCGAAGAAAATCTCTACGGTTTCGATATCGTCCGTAAAAACAGCTGAAAATTCACGTAGCGAACGACTTGGGATGACAACATCAAAATCATCGCTATTTTTTTCAAGAGTCAACTTTTTCTGACTAAGACGGTGAGAGTCTGTCGCAACTGTTTTTAATTCTTTATGATTGCTCAAGACAAAATGTACCCCCGTCAAAATAGGACGGCTTTCTTGGGTACTAGCTGCAAAAGCTGTTTCATTGATAATCTTTTTAAGAAGTTTTGTTTCAAGAACTAAAGGATTGCTTGCAGAAATTTCCTGAATACGTGGATATTGCTCGCTATCTTTTCCTTTAAGAGTAATCTCTGATTTTCCACTAGTTAAGACAATTTGCTTTTGTTCAATCTCTTTAAAATCAAGTGTTACATCTGGAAGACTTGAAACAACATTGATAAAGAAAGAAGCTTCCAGTAGAACTGATCCTAAAGAATTAATCAAGAGACCTGCATTTTCATTTTTTTGCGAAATGAAATTTTCGATTGAGATTTGACCATTTGATCCAATCAAGGTAATTCCTTCATTGGTAACATCAATTTTTACAGTCGACAAAATAGGAATTGCATTCTTTGAGCTAATAGCTCTCTTTGTTGTATTTAAGGCTTGTAAAAATAAGTTTTTATTAATTGAAAAATGAATCATGGATTCTCCTTTATTCTTTTTATTATTAGAAGGATAATAGTAATAATAGAGCGTGTGAAATCTGTGGAAAAACACTTGTAATCAAGAAAACTCAAGGACAGAGCCTTGTTTAAAAGATGTGGATAAATAAAAAATTTTTCAAAAGTTATCCACAAGTTATTTAATTTTCTTTTTGATGTTTTCAATTTCTATACGTAAATTATCATCTGTTTCAAGCATGGATTTGATTTTTCCATGAGCGTGAATGACCGTTGTGTGGTCTTTACCACCAAACTCTTTTCCAATCTTAGGAAGGCTATTATCAGTCATTTCTCTGGCTAGGTACATAGCAACTTGACGGGCTAAAACGATATTTTGAACACGTCTAGTTCCTTTCATTTCCTTGACACTAACACCATAGAAGTTTCCAACTTCTGTTTGGATTTTATCAATTGGAATCACAATCATTTTGCTAACGTCTTGTTTACGAGCACGAATAGCTTCAGCGGCAATATCAACTGTGATATCGTTAATCTTTTTGACTTTGGCCATTAGGCTGATATCATTGAGTGCACCCTCGAGTTCTCGCACGTTAGAGTCAAATTGTCCAGCTAAATATTCGAGTGTATCATTCTGAAAATGATAATTGAGATGTTCAGTTTTACTCTGTAAAATTGCAATACGTGTTTCAAAATCAGGTGGTGTGATATCTGTCGTTAATCCCCACGAGAAGCGCGTGACCAGACGTTCAGGTAGACTCTCTAAATGTTCAGGCCTACGGTCACTCGTCAAAACAATCTGTTTATTATTATTGTGAAGGGCGTTAAATGTATTGAAAAACTCTTCCTGAGTCTGAACTTTCTTTCCACTAAGAGATTGAATATCATCAATGAGTAGGAGATCCAAACTACGATAAGTTTTTTTGAATTTTTCCATATCATTGAGTCTTAAATGCTCTAGGAATTCATTAATGAAGCTTTCAGCAGGTATGTATTTAACACGCGCATTCGGGCTCTTTTTTAGAATTTCATTACCAAGGGCATTTAGTAGGTGGGTTTTTCCAAGACCAGGCCCTCCATAGATAAATAGAGGATTATAAGTTAGTCCAGGATCTTCAGAAACTGCTAAAGCTGCGGACTTAGCCCAAACATTACCATTTCCTTGAACAAAATTATCGAAAGTATACTTTTCCTTGAGTCCAGTTTCAGAATATGGAATAGTGGATGGAATTGGTTGATAATCGTTGCCAGGTTCAGACTCGAAAGCTACTTGTGAGCTAGCTTCTTCAACTTTCGTGAAGATATAATGAGCTTTTATTTCAGTATCATAGATTTCAAAACCTGCTGCTAAAAGCATCCCATTGATATTTCTTTCCCAGAATATCTGCATTTCATCGCGGGGTAAGAAAATCGTTGCAGTATTTTCTTCAACTTTAACCAGTTTTGCGTCTAAAATATAGAAATCATAAACTGACTGAGTTAATTTATCATGTGCAAGTTCTAAAAGACGATTCCAAAATTGTTTTTCCTTCAATGATTTCCTCCTCCTTTACTATAGAATTTAAAAGGTTTATTGATAGAATCATTTTACCATAGATAAGATTATTTTTCCACAACTTGTGGAAAACAAGTAACAATGTTTTTAAATGTTATCCACAAAATGTGGAAAACTAAGAAAAATTCTGAAATACTGGGCTTTTAAAAACTAAAATGCAGTGGATAACCATGTTAGTTAAGAATAATAAAATAACAGCCTTATTTCAGGCTGTTAATAAATTGTTGGTATTCTTCTTGGTTATGGAAGGAAATTGAGATTTTACCGCTATCTTTTTTTTGAAGGCTAATCTTAACATCTAATCCAAGTATTTTTTTCAATTTTTGTTCTTCCTCTTTGACAAAGTAATCTTTTTCTTTTTTGCTGATCTTCTTTGTTTTTTGTAGTATTTGTTCAACTTGTCGAACAGAGAGATTTTCAGTTTGAATACGATTCAAGAGTTTATCTTGTTTATCACTTGATAATTGAATGAGGAGTCTAGCATGAGCCTGGGAAAGCTTCCCACTTTCAACTTCTGTTAGGATATGTTTAGGTAGCCCTAACAATCGAACTAAGTTTGTAATATAAGGTCGAGATTTCCCCATTTTTTCAGCAATTTCTGTGTGGGTAAAACCTTTATCGATTAAGGACTGGTATGCTTTAGCTTCTTCGATAGGATTTAAATTTTCGCGTTGGAGATTTTCAATGATGGAATGAAGCATCATATCTTGATCAGAAAGTTGCTTAATAATTACTGGAATTTCTGAAAGTCCGGCAGCTATTGAAGCGCGATACCGTCTTTCTCCAGCTAGAATTTCATATCCAAGTACTGGAGATTTTCTAACGATAATTGGCTGAATCAAGCCGTTTTCCTTAATGGATTGTGCCAACTCTTGTATTTTTTCTTCTGAAAATTCTTTACGAGGTTGATAGGGATTTTTTTGAATATCCTTTATTTGAACAATTTTAAATTCTTCCATAATTCTACATTATCATAACTTAGATATTCTGTAAAGCAACTTTACATATCTGTAAACTATTGTTCCAAATCACTAGTACTCTTATCTAATTTAATGGTAGTTGTTTCTTCTTTACCATTACGGTAGTATGTAATGGTCATGCTATCTCCGATAGAATGACTATATAGAGCACTTTGTAATTCAGTAGTTGAAGAAATAGCTTTATCATCTACTTTTGTAATGACGTCATATTGTTGTAGATGTCCATTGGCAGGCATACTAGTTATAACAGAACGAACAACTACTCCTGCAGTGACACTTGATGGTACATTCAATCTTTGTAAATCACTGCTACTAAGATTTGAAAGGTTGACCATTTGAATGCCCAAGGCTGGTCGAGTGACTTTTCCATTCTTTTCTAATTGATTGATAATATTGATGGCATCGTTTGAAGGAATCGCAAATCCAAGTCCTTCTACAGAAGTTCCACCGTTTGTGGCTATTTTACTAGATGTAATTCCGATTACTTGTCCCTGAATATTGATTAAGGGACCGCCAGAGTTTCCAGGGTTGATGGCTGTATCTGTTTGGATAGCTTTTGTAGAGATAGCTTGTCCATCTTCAGATTTTAAAGAAACATTTCTATTCAAACTTGACACGATACCTTGTGTAACGGTATTGGCGTACTCAGAACCTAGAGGGCTTCCGATTGCAATGGCAGTCTCTCCGACTGTTAGTTGATCAGAATCACCAAATTCAGCTACGGTAGTCACCTTATCTGCAGCAATTTTTACAACTGCAATGTCAGAATAAGTATCAGAACCGACAATTTCACCTGGAACTTTAGTTCCGTCAGCTAAACGAATATCTACTTTTTTAGCTCCACTGATAACGTGAGTATTGGTTACGAGGTAAGCAAAGTTACCTTCTTTTTTATAAATAACTCCAGAACCTTCACTCGATACTTGCTCAGTATTTGTATCTGTATCAGTTTCTGCAGATCCAAATAAACTATTTTGGGAGTTTGCAGAGTAAGTAATGACAGATACCACAGCATCTTTAACTTTATCGACTGCCTGTGTAGTTGAGTTTTCATTTTTTACAGCTGTTTTGCTGACAGTGGTGGTATTTGTTGGACTAGTGTTTTGTTTTTGACTTAGTTGCAATGTCGTAAAACTACCTAAAACACCACTAAAAAAGCTAATGAGAATGACTAATAAAAGTTGTCCCCATTTTTTGGAACTAGTTTGTAAGTTTTTCATAGAAGCCTCCATGTTTTTTTAATCAATGAAAGTATAAAATAGCTAGCTTAATCCAAGCTTAAAGAAAGAAAGTTTTTCACAACTTGTGGATAACTTTCAAAAACCTGTGAATTTATTGAATTTTTTCAAAATCTTCTCTGTGAATAAGATGTGAAATTGAGTGTGAATATGTTAGAATAGAAGAATGAAAATTAAAGTGGTAACAGTTGGAAAACTGAAAGAAAAATATCTCAAAGATGGCATAGCTGAATATTCCAAAAGGATTTCACGCTTTGCTAATTTAGAAATGATTGAGTTGGCTGATGAAAAAACACCAGATCGGGCTAGCGAATCTGAAAATCAAAAGATTTTGGAGTTGGAAGGGAACCGCATTCTTTCTAAAGTAGGAGATCGTGATTTTGTAGTTGTTTTAGCTATTGAAGGAACAACTTTTTCTTCTGAAGAATTCAGCAAGCAGCTTGAAAGAGCCTCTATTAATGGATTTTCTACAATCACTTTTATCATTGGTGGGAGTTTAGGACTCTCTCCAGAGGTGAAAAAGAGAGCCAATCTTTCTGTTAGTTTTGGGAGATTAACGCTTCCTCATCAACTGATGAGACTAGTCTTAGTAGAACAAATCTATAGAGCATTTTCGATTCAACAAGGATCACCCTATCACAAATAGATGATTGACTAAGCTAGCTTTTTTTGATAAGATAGATAGGTAAGGTCTCATAGCTCAGCTGGATAGAGCATTCGCCTTCTAAGCGAACGGTCGCAGGTTCGAATCCTGCTGGGATCAGTGTTAAATCGTAAGCTGGGAAAAAATCCCAGCTTTTTTTGTAAAAATTTGACATTTCAGAAGAAAATTTGAGCATTTGAGAGATAATTCTCCATAGGAATCGTAGATTTTATATAATATTTTTGTAAGTTAATTTACAAGAAAAACATTATAGGAGTTTATATTATGAAAAAGAATACAGATTTTGCTCAGATGAAAGATTTTCAACAATTGAACGAAAAAGAACTGCAGGAAATCAGAGGTGGGGAATGGAGACCTCCATATACAATAAATAATTTTCTTTTTCCAAAAAGAAAGTAAGTAAAAATAAAGGTGGGAAATAATGAATTTATTCGGATTAGTAATTGCTATTGTTTATGTTTTTATTATTAGTAAAATTCATGAATGGGTTTGTAAAGCAACTAGAAAAGACCAATATTTTTTTAGTCTTTATATATTTCTAATACCATTAGTATTGGAAATAATTCTCTATTTCTTGAAATTAGATAGTTTTAGTTTGTCTAAATTTTTATTTCCTTTCCTCCTATTTGGTTACTTTGTTGGATTTAAGAAGTATGAGAAATCTAAGGGAATTTTTATAAGTCTATTATTTTCTCTCTTATATCATTCTACTAATAACTTTTTATCGGTAACCTTATCATCTATTACAGGAGATGAGTTTGCATTGAAGTATAACAATTATTTTTCTCTATTTATCCTGATCTTAACTTATTTGGTTATTAAAGTTGTTGTGTCTTATTTCCATCTCGAATTTAAATATTTTGATAAAGACTATCTATATCCTTTTCTGAAGAAAGTGCTCTTTGCATTTATTTTTCTACACGTTGTCTCTTTCACTTCAGATATTGTGAGTACGATTCGTCACTTAAATGGTTTTGGAAGTATTTTATCATCCATTGTTTTTGTTGGCCTACTTTTGACCTTCTTTTCCATGAATTCTCACAAAGTTCAGATAGAAAAAGAAATCGAATTGGAACAAAAGAAGTTTGAGCAAAAACACTTACAAACTTACACGGATGAGATTGTTGCCTTATATAATGAGATTCGTGGTTTTCGCCATGATTATACAGGCATGCTTGTCAGCTTAAGAATGGCGATCGAAAGTAAAGATTTACAAGAAATTGACAGAGTTTACAGTGAAGTTCTTGTAAAGGCGAATCAAAAATTACGTTCAGACAAGTATACCTATTTCGATTTGAACAATATTGAGGATTCAGCACTTCGTAGTTTGATTGCTCAATCTATTGTCAATGCGAAAACTAATGATGTAGAGTACACATTAGAGGTAAAAGATATCATCACACCTTTGTCTATGGAATTATTAGACTTGGTGCGCGTGATGAGTGTTCTGCTAAATAATGCTGTTGAGGGGGCAGTTGATAGCTATCAAAAACAACTAGAGGTAGCTATCATCAAGTTGGATCTTGAAACTCTGGTTGTCATCCAAAACTCTTGTAAAAACAGAAGGGTAAAATCCGAAGATTTATTTGAATTAGGATTTTCAACCAAAGGAAGACATAGAGGACTTGGACTCAATAATGTTAAAGAAATTTTAGGAAAATATGACAATGTTATTTTAGAAACAGAAATTGATAATGATGTATTTAAACAAGTGATTAGATTTAAGAGGGAACTGATATGAAAGTATTAATTTTAGAAGATATTATAGAACACCAAGTAAGGTTGGAAACAACTCTGAATAAAATTTCTAAGGAAACAAATATTCCTATCTCCTATAAAACAACAGGAAAAGTGAGAGAGTTTATGGAATATGTAGAGCATGATGAAGTTAATCAGCTTTATTTTCTAGATATTGATATCAATGGGATTGAGAGAAAAGGATTTGAGGTTGCTCAATTTATTCGTCATCGCAATCCTTATGCCATTATTGTTTTTATTACAAGTCGATCTGAATTTGCTACCTTGACTTATAAATACAAAGTTTCAGCATTGGATTTCATTGATAAAGAAACCAGTGATCAAGTTTTTAAAAATAGAGTTGCCGACTGTGTGCTTTACACTAAAACTACTTTACTTGAAAACCAATCAGTCGTTGATTATTTTGATTATAGTTATAAAGGAAATGATCTTTGTATTCCTTATCATGATATTCTCTACATTGAGACAACTGGAACTTCTCATAAATTACGAATTGTAGGTAAGAATTTTGCAAAAGAATTTTATGGAACAATGACAGATATTCAAGAAAAGGATAAGGAAACCCAACGTTTTTATCTAGCTCACAAGTCATTTTTAGTCAATATCGGTAATGTGAGAGAAATTGATCGTAAAAAAATGGAAGTTATATTTTATGAAGATCATCGTTGCCCTATCTCTCGCCTAAAAACTAAAAAATTGAGAGAACTAATGGCTAAAAACCAAAAAAAGTAATTGACAATTTTTGATAAATTGATATAATGGTTATATCTGCTACAGGTAGAGGGTCCGTTGGTTAAGAAATCGTCTTTTCATAGCGGTAACACGGGTTCGAATTCCGTACGGACTATTTAATCCGCCATAGCTCAGTTGGTAGTAGCGCATGACTGTTAATCATGATGTCGTAGGTTCGAGTCCTACTGGCGGAGTCAGATGAAAGGAACACTAATTTGGTGTTCCTTTTTTTGATTCGTTGTCCGATGTAATGAGGGGAGGCATACCTAACATACGGATAGATAATGATTTGTGTCCGAAAATAAAACTAAGGAAATTGTATTGCCTTAGCCTAATAAGAATAACAAAATAGGCTCCATAATAATCATAGGGGGTGATTTCCTATAAATATTATAGAGCTTTTTTATTAATTTGTATCCCTTAACATTTTCATTAAAAAGTCCGTAATTTCTTGTGGACTTTCTTTTTTTCCATGGGCAATCCAGGTTTGACAGACTCCAAAGAGAGCATTTGTCAGGTAGACGCTACTGTATTCTAATTCTATTTCATTTAGTTTGAGTTGCATAAAACGTTTTTGAAGGTCTGTGCTCAGTAGGATGTGAAGTTTATTTCTCAAGAAATTTTGAATTTCCTTGGTTCCATTTTCAGATAAAAGAGCTGCTAGAAGTGGTTCTGATTCTAAGTATTCAAATACTTCTAGAATAGCATCTCGTTTATGATTAGCATGTTTTTGAAAGATATATTCGAAGGTATGAAATAGTTTACTTTGGTAATGTTCAATCATATCGTATTTATCTTTGTAATGAGTATAGAAACTGGAGCGGCTGATTCCAGCTTTTTGTGCTAATTTAACAGTTGTAATCTGATCGAATGGTTGTTCCATCAATAATTCTACCATGGCATTTTCGATAATACGCTTGGTTTTTAATCGTTTATTACTTTCTTGCATGTTCCCTCCAGATGAACATTTTTAGACAATGTGTTCAAAAATAGATTTTTTATCTTGTCTTTTTAATTTTTTTATGTATAATCTATTATATCAAAAATTTAGACAAGTAGTTTAAAAAAGGAGACAATATGTTTAAAGAATGGAAAGCAATCTTTAAAAAACCTACATTTATTATTGTCATGATAGGAATTTCCTTAATTCCAGCTCTTTACAATATCATTTTCTTATCCTCAATGTGGGATCCATATGGTAAACTTTCGGAGTTACCTGTAGCAATTGTTAATAAGGATCAAGCTGCTACTTATAATGATGAAAAACTCACTATTGGTGAAGACATGGTGTCTAATTTGAAAGATAGTAATAGCCTGGATTTTCATTTTGTAGATGAAGGTGAGGGAGAAAGAGGACTGCGGGATGGAGATTATTACATGGTTGTAACGTTGCCAAGTAATCTTTCTGAGAAAGCTTCTTCTATCCTTACAAATCATCCTGAACAGATGACGATTGACTATCAGACATCAAGTGGTCATAGTTTTATTGCAAGTAAGATGAGTGATTCTACCATGACACAAATCAAACAGACTGTGGCTACTAATGTTACTCAATCTTATACCAAAGCTTTATTTGAGAAGATGGGTGATTTAAAACTTGGTTTATCTCAAGCTGCAAATGCAAGTTTACAGTTGGCTGATGGTTCGAATCAGCTTTCTGATGGGAGTCAAACCTTAACGACTAATCTTCAAACCTTAGCTCAATCGAGTTTCACATTTTCTAATGGTGCTGATCAATTATCTACAGGTTTAGGAACCTATACAGCTGGTGTAAATCAGTTAAATCTTGGTCTTGGTAATTTTAATACTGGTTTAAATCAATATACCAGCGCTATTTCACAAATCGACAATGGATTAAACCAACTGAATTCACAGACACCGGCACTGGTATCAGGATTGACTCAACTTGATTCAGGCACACAAGCCTATACAGGTGGTGTTTCTCAATTAAATTCAGGATTAAATCAATTTTCACTTGGTATTGATACTTATACAAATGGAGTTCAAAGTCTATCATCAGGTGCAAATCAGATTTCTAAACAATCAGAGACCTTGCGTACAGGACTTACCCAACTTAATCAAGGAATTCAAGAACTTTCTACTCAATTAGATGGGACAACCCAACAAAAAGATCAGATTAAACAATTAGCAACTAGTTTAGAGCAATTGAATCAAGTTATTCAAACGTCAGACACAAGAGACATAACAGAGTTAACAACTCAGTTTTCTAGCAGTCTATCAACCATTGCCAATTCAGCACAAAGCATCATTACTTCAAATCAAGCTGAAAAAGAAACTACTTTGTCAGCTATTCAATCTACTAGTGCTTATCAAAGCCTAACTCCTGACCAACAAGCAGAGATAACTTCTGTTGTTTCTAATTCATCATCTTCTACTAGTGACTCAGCACGAACAATTTTAACCACAGTTCAAACGTTACAATATTCTTTAGAGAATGTAAATAGTCAAGTAAATAGTCTTAGTAGCTTAAAAACAAGTTCAGCGCAATTGTTACCAACTACTACTGCCACCTTGACAAGTTTGTCAAGTGGATTAACAAAAGTACAGACAGCAATTGATGGTCAATTATTGCCAGCTAGGCAAACTCTTGCATCTGGTATTGACAACTACACAAAATCAGTAGACCAAGTAGTTTTAGGAGCAAGTCAGTTGAGTTCGAAAAATTCGAACTTGACAGGAAGTTTCAATAAGTTGCTACAAGGTTCTAATCAGTTGACAGAAAAATCTTCTACATTGACAGGTGCTACTGCTAAGTTAGCAGAGAATGCACCAGAATTAGCAACAGGAATTGATAAACTTACATCAGGTGTCAACCAAGTAAATAATAAAACATCAGATTTAACCGCTGGATTTAATCAATTACAAGCGGGCTCTCAACAATTAGCTGATAAATCAGACCAGCTAGTTTCTGGTGCAAATCAACTATCTAATGGTTCTGAAAAAATAGCTAGTGGAGCAGATCAACTTGCTCAAGGATCAGAAATTTTACAATCAGGACTTGGAAAATTAAGTGATGGTTCAAGTCAATTAAATCAAGGTTTGACAGAGGCTGAGGGGCAATTGAAACAGGCTTCAACTGAACCAATAAATGCAGATTTACTAGCTGATCCTCTAAGTCTTTCAAAAACTGATAAGGATCAAGTAGCAGTTAATGGAATTGCCATGGCTCCATATATGATATCAGTTGCTCTTTTTGTTGCTGCTATTTCAACTAATATGATTTTTGCTAAATTGCCTTCTGGGCGCCATCCAGAAAGTCGCTGGGCTTGGTTTAAGTCTCGCTTTGAAATTAACGGTATCATTGCTGGTTTGGCAGGAGTATTAGTTTATGGTGGAGTACATTTAATCGGACTGACTGCAGTTCACGAATTCAAGACCTTTGCTTTGATTATTTTAACCAGTCTTGCTTTCATGGCGATGGTAACAGCATTGACAACCTGGAATTCTCGCCTAGGCGCCTTCTTCTCCTTAATTTTATTACTCCTTCAATTAGCATCAAGTGCAGGAACTTATCCTTTAGCTTTGACGAATCAATTCTTTAAAACTATTAATCCATGGCTACCTATGAGTTATTCAGTTTCAGGTCTACGACAAACCATTTCTATGACAGGTAATATTCATAGTCAGATTATTTTCCTTATCTTTACAATAATGATTTTTGTTGCTTTAGGAATGCTTTCCTACCAACCTAAAAAAGTTGAAGAAGATTAAAAACTATCGACCAATTCGGTCGATAGTTTTTTTATCTAGAATATTTTTTTCTTTTAAAATCGTAAAAGATAAAGACAATAATGGCTATAAGAGAACAACTTGCACCAGCAATAAATCCTTTTGGTATAAAGGAAAGGGTAATAGTTCCTTCACCTTCAGGAACATCAACTTTCATAAATCCAGTTTGTGCCTGTTGAATTTGTAATTTTTTACCATTTTGATAAGCAGACCATCCTTGGTCATAAGGAATTGTGAAAAAGATCGATGTTTCATTCTTTACCTTATAATTTACAATGACTTTATTTTTATATGATTGCACTTCTACTGGATTTTCTTTTATTTTAGCAATTGCCTCCGTATACTTTTTAGTATCTAATAGATAGAAAGTTGGAGATTCAAATGATACTTGAGCATTTCCTGGGAACTTAACTTGGATATCAAAAGTTTGTTTATGGTCTGTATACCCAAGATTAAAAAATGTAAAAGCATTATCTGTGGTAAAGGATTTTTTTTCACCATTGACAATGATGTCAACTTGCTTTTTCTTATCATTTGAAAAATTTAGCTTGGTCATGGAAAGGTAAACCTGACTATTATCAGGTACTTCAATGCTATAGCTGATAGTTGCATCTTCAGTATCAGTTCCGTTTAGATTGACCACGCTGTCACCAGAGTCTGTATGATGATTTATCGGATAAAAGTACTCTTCATTTAAGCCAGCAATGTGATTTAAAAATTGAGTTTGGTTATCAAGAGTATGGTCATTGAAATCGACATCTTTGTAAAGAGACTGCGTAGCAAAAGCAATTGGCAGAGCGAATTGATTTTTATAAAGGATTAGATTATCTTTTTGATAGCTTGGATGAAAACCGTATTTATCTGGATAGGTTTCAGAAATATTATAGCTGATTCCAAATAAACTATCTGCAATGATACTGTTATTTGCATAACGGAGATTAAGGTTGGTTCCTGAAGATTTAAACCCCAACTTATCTAAAGTTGTACTTGCAGAGCGATTACGAACAGATGAAAACTGGGAAATACCATTGTAGTTAAATTTCATGCTGTCATTTCCAGTCTGTGTCTGCAATTTTTCAGTTCGTGTAAATGTATCTGGTTGCTGTTTGATATACTCCAAAATAGCTTCCATACTTGGACTATCTTTGTCATAGGTGCTACGAGAAGCGAATCCCCATTCTTTTGAAATTCCATTGAATTGCGATGTTGCGTTCAAACTGACTTCACTTAGTATAAAGATCAGAATAAGGATTGAAAAGATTTTTGGTGAAATCATCTTTCGGATAAATGCCAGTAACAATAGCAAGTATACCACTAGAAATTCAATTGTTAAAAGGATATTTAAATTAGTTAAAAATGAATAATGGTTTTTAAAATAAATGGTTGCTAGATAACCAGCTAAAAGGAAGGTCATTGAGCAGAAAACGTTCCACAATTTTATATCTTTAACCCTATTTAAAACTTCTGCTGATATATAAATCAAAAGAGTGGAGAAAATCCACGCATAGCGATGAAGAAACATATTCGGTGCGTGCATTCCTTGCCAAAATAGATCTAGAACTTCAAGATAAAAACTAGCTATGATGATGATAAATAAAGTTGCGTAGCATAGTTTCACGTGAAACTTAATTGATTTTAATGTAAAGAATACAATTGTTAAGATGAAAGGAAGGAGGCCAACAAAAATCATAGGGATGGAACCATATTTAGTAGTATCGAAAGCACCAATGAATTGTTTAGCAAATATGTCTAGGTACCAACTAGCGTCTGTTTTTATTTTTGTAATAGCAGTTAGTTTTTCACCATGAGTTTTTAAATCAAACAAGGTTGGGAGTGTCATGATGAAACTTGTTAAACCAGCGAGTAAGGATGTTAGGAAAAAATCAAGGAAAGAATATTTGCGACTTTTAAAATCCCAGGAAAGTTGGCAAAAATACCAAACCACTAAAAACAGGGCAGTCATATAACCAAAATAGTAGTTTTGGATAAATAATATTGACAAATTTGTAAAGTATAAAATACGTTTTTTTTCTGTTATGAGTAGATGTAAACCAGTTAAAATTAAGGGAATTAAAATAAAAACATCTAACCAGGTTTTAATCTCAAGTTGACTAACTGTAAAGCTCATTAAAGCATATGAGGTAGATAGAGCTAATCGAAGTGGGGCTGGTATATTTTTAAATATTTTACTCAAGCTAAAAAAGGTTGACAGACCTATCAAGCCAAATTTCAACAAGGTTGACAGATAGACTGCATCTGGCATGCCTGATACATCAAAAAAATAAACAAGAGGAGATAGAAAACTACCAAGATAATAACTGGACAAGGCATAAAAATTGAGACCTAGACCACTGGTAAAGGTATAAAATAAACTACCACTTCCATGTAAAATATGACGGAGATTAAGATCAAAAATAACATATTGATGAAATCCATCCCCTAATAAAGGTGAAGTATCACTATTCCAGTAGATACCTTGAGAAAGATAGACTCCGAACATAATCACTAGGGGAATGATGAAAGAAATAAGATAGGTCCAATAGTTTCTGAAAAATGTTTTCATGTTACCTCATAGAATGTTAGAAAACTCAGTTGGTTAATCCAACTGAGTTTTAAAGTATTATTTAGTCTTTCCAAAGTTCTTTGACTTTTGCTTGTACTTCAGCATTTTCTAAGAATTCATCATAGGTTTCATCGATACGGTCGATTACACCATTTTTAGATAGGACAATAATGTGGTTAGCCAATGTTTGAATGAATTCATGGTCATGGCTGGCAAAGATGATAGATTCTTTGAAGTTTTTCAATCCATCGTTCAAACTTGAAATAGATTCCAAATCTAAGTGATTAGTAGGATCGTCAAGTACTAGAACATTTGATTTCAAAAGCATGAGTTTCGATAGCATCACGCGCACTTTTTCTCCACCTGACAAGACGTTTACAGGTTTGTTAACTTCGTCTCCAGAGAAGAGCATGCGACCAAGGAATCCACGTAAGAAGGTATTATCATCTTCTTCTTTACTTGCAAATTGGCGCAACCAGTCAAGAATAGATTCACCCCCAGCAAAATCAGCCGAATTGTCTTTTGGTAGGTAAGAGCGACTAGTTGTAACTCCCCATTTGACAGTTCCCTCATATTCAATTTCGCCCACGATTGCGCGAATTAAGGCAGTTGTTTGGATGTCGTTTTGTCCGATAAGAGCTGTCTTGTCACCTGGACGCAAGATAAAGCTGATGTTGTCAAGAATAGTTTCGCCATCAATCTTGACAGATAGATTTTCTACTGTCAAGAGATCATTACCAATTTCACGTTCGGCTTTAAAGTTGATAAATGGGTATTTACGACTAGATGGAATGATTTCTTCCAAGACAATCTTGTCAAGCATCTTTTTACGTGAAGTTGCTTGTTTAGATTTAGATGCGTTAGCAGAGAATCGAGCAACGAATTCTTGGAGTTGCTTAATTTTTTCTTCCGCCTTAGCATTACGGTCTGCTAACAATTTGGCAGCAAGCTCAGAAGATTCTTTCCAGAAATCGTAGTTTCCGACATAGAGTTTGATTTTTCCAAAGTCAAGGTCGGCCATGTGAGTACATACTTTGTTTAAGAAGTGACGGTCATGGGATACGACAATAACGGTGTTATCAAAGTCAATCAAGAAATCTTCTAACCAAGTAATAGATTGGATATCAAGACCGTTAGTTGGCTCGTCTAGAAGAAGAACATCTGGTTTACCAAACAAGGCTTTAGCAAGGAGAACTTTCACTTTATCTCCATTTGCTAGTTCACTCATATTTTGGTAATGAAGATCTTCAGGGATATTCAAGTTTTGCAAGAGTTGTGAAGCTTCACTTTCAGCTTCCCAGCCGCCTAGTTCAGCAAACTCTCCTTCAAGCTCAGCTGCACGAACCCCGTCTTCATCAGTAAAGTCTGCCTTCATATAGATAGCATCTTTTTCTTTCATGATGCTATATAGCTTTTCATTACCCATGATAACGACATCGATCGCACGCTCATCTTCGTAGTCAAAGTGATTTTGACGAAGAACAGAGAGACGTTCGTCTGGTCCAAGAGAGATATGACCAGTTGTCGGCTCAATATCACCAGCCAAGATTTTTAAAAATGTTGATTTACCTGCACCGTTAGCACCAATCAAACCATAGGTATTTCCTTCTGTAAATTTGATGTTGACATCATCAAAAAGTTTGCGGTCACTAAAACGTAGTGAGACATCAGATACTGTAAGCAATGTTTTTCTCCTATTATATATAATACTTTAATTCTACTAGAAAATCCCCAAATATTCAAATTTTTATTTGTCAATTTTTTGTAAATAAAGTTGACAGTTTCTTTACGATTGGATAGATATCCTAGATATAGTTTGATTTCAAAAATTATCTGTCTTTTTATCAAAAAAATGCTATAATTAAAAGGACCATATCAAAGGAGAATAAGATGAATAAACCCATTATTTTAACAGGAGATCGTCCAACTGGGAAATTACATATCGGACACTATGTAGGTAGCTTAAAAAATCGTGTTATCCTTCAAGAAGAAAATAAATATGACATGTTCGTTTTTTTGGCTGATCAGCAAGCCTTAACTGACCATGCAAAAGATCCACAAACAATTGTAGAATCTATCGGGAATGTTGCCTTGGACTATCTTGCAGTGGGATTGGATCCGAAGAAATCAACGATTTTCATCCAAAGTCAGATTCCAGAGTTGGCAGAGTTGTCTATGTATTACATGAATCTAGTGTCTTTGGCTCGTTTGGAACGAAACCCAACAGTCAAGACAGAAATTGCTCAGAAAGGCTTTGGAGAAAGCATTCCAACTGGATTTTTAGTTTATCCGGTTGCTCAAGCAGCAGATATCACAGCTTTCAAGGCTAATTATGTTCCTGTAGGTACAGACCAAAAACCGATGATTGAACAAACGCGTGAGATTGTGCGTTCTTTCAATCATTCCTACAACTGTGATGTTTTGGTAGAGCCAGAAGGGATTTATCCTGAAAATGAAGGAGCAGGTCGCTTACCTGGTCTTGATGGTAATGCTAAAATGTCTAAATCGCTAAATAATGGTATCTACTTATCAGATGATGCGGATACTTTACGTAAGAAAGTAATGAGTATGTATACAGATCCAGATCACATTCGTGTCGAGGATCCAGGTAAGATTGAAGGAAATATGGTCTTCCATTACTTAGATGTTTTCGGACGTCCTGAAGATTCTCTGGAAATTACTGACATGAAAGAGCATTATCAACGTGGAGGTCTTGGTGACGTTAAGACCAAGCGTTACCTGCTTGAAATTTTGGAAAGAGAACTTGGTCCTATTCGTGAACGTCGCCTTGAATATGCCAAAGATATGGGTGAAGTGTATAATATGCTTCAAAAAGGTAGTGAAAAAGCTCGAGAAGTTGCTGGCCAAACGCTATCAGAAGTAAAATCAGCAATGGGTCTAAATTACTTTCATTAATAGATAAAATACGAACTCTAAAACTATCTCTTCTTTAAAGTTAAAGGGATAGTTTTTTTACAGTATCTATTATCAATATAATTGACAAATTTTCATAGAATGGTATGATAGATACAATACAAAAAGCGTCAAGCTCAAAAAGAAAGAAAAGAGGAAACTTCAATGTCTAATTGGGACACTAAATTTTTGAAAAAAGGTTTTACCTTTGATGATGTATTGCTTATTCCAGCAGAGAGTCATGTATTGCCTAATGATGCGGATTTAACAACAAAATTGGCAGATAATTTGACTTTAAATATCCCAATTATTACAGCAGCCATGGATACTGTAACAGAAAGCCAAATGGCTATTGCTATTGCTCGTGCAGGTGGTCTTGGAGTTATCCATAAAAATATGTCAATTGCTCAACAAGCAGATGAAGTTCGTAAGGTAAAACGTTCTGAAAATGGTGTTATCATTGATCCATTCTTCTTGACTCCAGAGCATACAATTGCAGAAGCAGATGAACTCATGGGACGTTACCGTATCAGTGGTGTTCCAGTGGTTGAAACTCTTGAAAATCGTAAATTGGTTGGTATCCTAACAAATCGCGATCTTCGCTTTATTTCTGACTACAACCAACCAATTTCAAAACACATGACTAGCAAAAACTTGGTTACTGCACCAGTTGGTACAGATTTAAAAACAGCTGAGAGCATTCTTCAAGAACACCGTATTGAAAAACTACCTTTGGTTGATGAAGAAGGTCGTCTTTCTGGCTTGATCACAATCAAAGATATTGAAAAAGTAATTGAATTCCCAAATGCAGCAAAAGATGAGTTTGGTCGCCTTCTAGTTGCAGGTGCGGTAGGTGTTACTTCTGACACCTTTGAACGTGCAGAAGCCCTCTTTGAAGCGGGAGCAGATGCAATTGTCATCGATACTGCTCATGGTCACTCTGCAGGGGTTCTCCGTAAAATCGCTGAAATCCGTGCGCACTTCCCAGACCGTACATTGATTGCCGGAAATATCGCTACTGCTGAAGGAGCTCGTGCCCTTTATGACGCAGGAGTTGACGTTGTTAAAGTTGGTATTGGGCCAGGTTCAATCTGTACAACTCGTGTTATCGCAGGTGTCGGAGTTCCACAAGTTACAGCTATCTATGATGCAGCAGCAGTTGCGCGTGAATATGGCAAAACAATTATTGCCGACGGTGGAATCAAGTATTCTGGAGATATTGTTAAAGCTCTTGCTGCTGGTGGAAATGCAGTAATGCTTGGATCAATGTTTGCGGGAACTGATGAAGCTCCAGGTGAAACTGAAATTTTCCAAGGACGTAAGTTCAAGACATACCGCGGTATGGGTTCAATCGCTGCTATGAAGAAGGGTTCAAGCGACCGTTACTTCCAAGGTTCTGTCAATGAAGCAAACAAACTGGTTCCAGAAGGAATCGAAGGTCGTGTTGCTTATAAAGGTGCAGCAGCTGATATTGTCTTCCAAATGATTGGTGGTATCCGTTCTGGTATGGGTTACTGTGGTGCTGCTAACCTTAAAGAATTGCATGACAATGCTCAATTTATCGAAATGTCTGGTGCTGGTCTAAAAGAAAGCCATCCACACGATGTGCAAATCACAAATGAAGCACCAAACTACTCAATGTAATAAAAAAATCTCCTATTTGACAGGAGATTTTTGTTGTTTACAATATTGTAAATCTTAGTTTACAGATAATTGACCATCTTTTACTGTAAATATACTGAGATTATCAGGTAAGTTTTGAAGATGCTCTAAACTAGTTGTTGTAATAAAGGTTTGAATATTTTGAGATATAGTTTCTAATAATTTAAGTTGACGATTATTGTCAAGTTCACTCATAACATCGTCAAGTAAAAGAATAGGCGCTTCCTTGGTAATACTCTCCATTAATTCAATTTCAGCTAGTTTGATAGAGAGGACAAGGCTACGATGCTGTCCTTGACTGCCAAAACTTGCTTCTATACCGTTGATTAAGAAAATCATATCATCTCGATGAGGACCAAGTCCAGTATTCTTTTTAAATAAATCTCTTGCTCTACTTTTTTGAAGAGCTGCATAGAATGATTCTGCTAGGTGTTCCTTGTCAGTGAAGTTTACAGATGGTTGATAACGTATTGACAACTCTTCCAATTGGTCTGAGATATCAAAGTGCTTTTTACGACCAAAAGACTCCATTTTTTTGATAAATTCTGCTCTGTGAATCATCACTCGACAACCATAGTCGACTAGCTGGTCATCGAGAACAGATAAAAAAGTCTCGTCGATATGATTTGCTGACTTTAAGTAGGTATTTCTTTGTTTAAGCACATGATTGTAGCTTGACAAGTCTGACAAGTATAGGGGTTTGATTTGTCCCAGCTCCATATCTATAAACTTACGTCGGATAGCTGGTGCTCCTTTGACAAGTTGTAAATCTTCGGGTGCAAATAGAACAACATTCATGTGTCCAATATAGTCAGATAGCCGAGCTTGCTTTAAGTGATTGACTTTAGTAATCCGACCTTTTGGGCTTAAGTCAATCTCAAGTGGAACAGTAGCCGTTCGTTTTTGAAGAATTCCAGAAACTTGAAGTTGTTCTTTTTCAAATTGAATCAAATTCTTGTCTGTCTTTGTCCGATGACTTCTAGTTAAAGCTAAAAAGTAAATACTCTCCAGAAGATTGGTTTTACCTTGTGCATTTCGACCAACAAATACATTCAATTTAGGATTAAATTCAATTTCAGTATCCTGATAGTTTCGAAATTGTTTGATGGATAAATTTTTCAACCACATAATTATCTACCTGGGAAACGTGGTGCAGTTTTTGTTTCAGATTTCTGGGTCTTTTTTGTTGGCTTTTTTTTGACCGTCTTATTCATTTCTTTGACAAGTTTAGCCACACGTTCTTTCTCAAGTTTTTCTTGGAGATATTCTTCCTGTTCTTCTAAGCTCGGTTGCGTCAGAATGATTTGGATTTTCATGTCAGGAATGTCGATAGAGTCTCCGATTCTTACTTTTTTCCCACGACGATTTTCTAATTCCCCATTAAAATAGACAAGATGCTCAGCTAAAAAGGATTTAATAGCTCCGCCACTGTGTATAATACCAAGTTCTTTCAAGAGAGCTTGGAGAGTGATAAATTCTTCAAATAATTTGTATTCCATAGTTCACCTCAATCTTTGGTATTATACCATATTTTACCTTGAAATGGCAGAGGTAAATTCGTTAGAAATGAAAGCGATTTAAATTTTAAAAGGGGTAAAGAGAACAAGAAAAATTTCTCTTTTCATGGTATAATAGAACTCTATGTAGAAGGAGGTAAGCGATGGAGTTAGTACCTGGAATTGCAGTGCATTTTATCCAATCAAAAAAATTTAAAACTAATAAAATTACTGTGCGTTTCACAGCTCCATTGTCTTTGGATTCAATTTCAAGTCGCATGTTAAGTGCCAGTATGCTTGAAACTGCCAACCAAAGTTATCCAACTGCTCAACTGTTTAGAAAACGTTTAGCAACCTTGTATGGAACTGATTTGTCAGCGCACGCCTATCGAAGAGGACAAAGTCATCTTGTGGATTTGAGTATTTCCTATGTGCGTGATGAATTTTTAAGTAAGAAAAACGTATTAACTTCTCAAATTTTAGAATTACTGCACCAGGTTCTGTTTATACCATTGTCGGATGAGGATGGATTTGAGAAAAATGCTTTTGACATCGAGAAAAAACAGATCTTATCAAGGCTAGAATCAGAATTGGAAGACCCATTCTTCTTTGCACATAAAGAGTTAGATCAATTGTTTTTCCAAGAAGAATCAATGCAGTTAGTTCCTAAAGATTTGATTTCTAGAATTTCAGAAGAGACTTCTAAAACTTGTTTTTCAAGTTTTCAAAAAATGATGAAAGAAGATAGAATTGACTTATTCTTTTTAGGGGATTTTAATGAAATTGAAGTTTTAGAGTATTTGAAAAAATTATCGTTAACAGGTCGTAAATCATCTGTAAAGATTCAATATCAGCAACCCTATTCTAAAATTCTTAAGGAAGGTATTGTTAGAAAGAGATTGGGACAGTCTGTTTTAGAGATGGGTTACCATAGTCCAGTGGGGTATGGTGATGAAGAGCAGATGGCAGTGCTTCTTGTCAATGGTCTTTTAGGAGCCTTTCCTCATTCGAAACTATTTACCCAAGTACGAGAAAAAGAAGGGCTAGCCTATACGGTATCGAGTCACTTGGACCTTTTTAGTGGATTTTTACGATTGTTTGCTGGAATTGATCGGCAAAATCGAAATAAAGTAAGAAAATTGATGAATCATCAGTTGCTTGACATAAAAAATGGCAAGTTTACAGATAAGGAAATTGATCAGACTAAACAAATGATTCGTCGATCCTTACTACTAGCTCAGGATAATCAAGATTCTATTGTCGATAAATATTATCTGTCAACCTTTTTTGGAAAAGCAAATCTTGATACAAAAACTTTAATCGATAAGCTTGAACAAGTTGATAGAGAAGCGATTTGTGAAGCAGCAAATAGTTTTAAGTTGCAGGCTATTTATTTTATGGAAGGAGCAGAATGACCAGACCTACTTTTCAAAAGAAATATTATCCTGCTGTAAAAGAAACTTTGTATCAAACTAGATTAGAAAATGGTTTGACAGTTACTTTACTACCTAAAAAGGATTTTAACGAGGTTTATGGAGTTGTGAGCGTCCAAGTCGGTTCTGTTGACACAAGGTTTACAGCAGATGATAAGGGCTTGCAACAGTATCCTCAAGGGAGCGCTCATTTCTTAGAACATAAACTTTTTGAAAGAGAAGATTCTGGAGATGTTATGGCAGCTTTTACAGAGCTAGGGGCTGAAAGTAATGCCTTTACGAGCTTTACAAATACTAGCTATCTTTTCTCGACTTCTGAAAATGTTCTAGAGTGCTTAGATTTACTTGAAGAACTTGTCACTACCTTCAATATGACTGAAGAATCAGTGGAGCGCGAAAAAGATATCATTCAGCAGGAAAGAGAGATGTATCAGGATGATCCAGATTCTTGTCTATTTTTCAATACTCTCGCAAATCTCTATCCAGAAAGTCCATTAGCTTCAGATATTGTTGGCAGTGAAAACTCCATTGATGCTATTTGTCTGGAGGATTTGAAAGAGAACTTTAAAGAGTTTTACAGACCTGTCAATAGTAATATCTTTTTGGTCGGTAATTTTAAACTTGAACTTCTTGAAGATTATTTTGCTAAGAAATCTTATCTTCAAGAGAAAAAACATGAGTTTAAAAGAGAACAAATATCTTTACATCCTGTAAAGACTACTGAAAGTTTACGGATGGACGTAGCTTCTCCAAAATTAGCGATAGGTATTAGAGGAAATAAAGAAATCGGAAATCGAGATCAGTATCGTTATCATCTTTTATTGAAATTGTTGTTTACAATGATGTTTGGTTGGACTTCACAAAGATTTCAAAGATTATATGAGTCTGGTAAACTGGATGCTTCCTTGTCTCTAGAAATAGAAGTGGATCGTCGTTTCCATTTTGTGATATTAACAATGGATACAAAGGAACCTGTGGCACTTTCTCATCAATTTCGTAAAGCTATTCGTAATTTTATGAAAGATGAGGATGTCACTGAGGATCATTTGGATATTGTAAAAACTGAGATGTATGGGGAATTTCTTCATAGTATGGATTCCTTAGAATATATTGCTACTCAGTATCATCCAACTGAGACAGGCTCGACCCTGTTTGACCTTCCTAAACTTTTGCAGGAAATTACTTTAGAAGATGTTCTAGAAGCAGGACATGATTTGATAGATAATAGCGATATGGTTGATTGTACAATTTTCCCGATATAATCGCTAGAAAATACACTAGAAAGAAGGAATGTTAAGTATGAGAAAAAAAACAATTGGTGAGGTCTTACGTCTTGCAAGAATTAACCAAGGACTGAGCTTAGAAGAATTACACAGAAAGACGGATATTCAACTGGATTTGTTGGAGGCACTGGAAACAGATGATTTTGACAAACTACCGAGTACTTTTTATGCTCGATCTTTTTTGAGAAAATATGCTTGGGCAGTTGAATTAGATGAACATATTGTTCTAGATGCCTATGATTCAGGTAGTATGATTACCTATGAAGAAGTAGATGTTGATGAGATTGAGCTTTCAGGACGTAGACGTTCTAATCGCAAGAAGAATTCATTTCTCCCGCTATTTTACTTTGTTCTCTTGTCTTCATTAATTTTAATTTTTGTAACCTACTATGTGTGGAATTACATTCAAACCCAACCAACTACGCCAGCTACAGCAAGTTATAGTGTTGTGAGTTCAACAAGTACTTCCAGTAGTGAGCCATCAAGTAGTAGCCAATCTACTAGTTCATCAAGTTCGAGTGATGCCTCTTCTGTGATCATTTCTGGTCAGGGAGATACGATAGCAGCAGAATACAAAACTTCTAAAGATTCAGTTGAGCTTCAATTTTCTGTTAGCGATGTAACGAGCTGGATCAGTGTTTCGGATACTGATTTGGCAGGAGGAGTGACTCTCGAACCTAATAATAAAACAGCTAAAACAACGATTTCGAAAGACAATCCTGTAACAATTACATTGGGAGTTGTTAAAGGAGTAACAGTGAAAATCGATAATCAGGAAATCGATACTTCAAAATTGGCTGGGGAAACTGGCTGGATTAAACTGACAATGAGTTCAAATTAAGGAAGGATAATATGAAAAAAGAGAATATTCCTAACATACTAACGATTGGTAGAATTTTATTTATTCCCATTTTTGTTCTTCTTCTATCATTTGGACCGTCTCCAGTATTACATATAACAGCAGCAATTATTTTTGCTATTGCTAGCATCACGGACTATTTGGATGGATATTTAGCTAGAAAATGGCAGGTGGTTAGTAATTTCGGTAAGTTTGCGGATCCGATGGCTGATAAATTATTGGTCATGTCAGCCTTTATTATGCTAGTTGGTCTAAATATGGCACCAGCTTGGGTGGTAGCAGTTATTATCTGCCGTGAACTTGCAGTCACTGGTTTGCGCTTGCTCTTAGTTGAAACAGGAGGTACCGTTCTAGCTGCTGCTATGCCTGGAAAAATCAAGACATTTAGTCAGATGTTTGCGATAATATTCTTGCTACTTCACTGGAATGTGCTTGGTCAGATAACTCTTTATATTGCCTTGTTCTTCACAGTTTATTCTGGTTATGATTATTTCAAGGGAAGCGCATATTTGTTTAAAGGAACCTTTCGTTAGATATGGAATCGATTATTGAGATAAAAGACCTGTCTTTTCGATATCAGGCAGATCAAGAACATTATGATGTTCATAATATTACGTTTCACGTGAAACGTGGAGAATGGTTGTCAATCGTTGGTCATAATGGTAGTGGAAAATCAACGACAGTTCGCTTGATTGATGGTTTGCTAGAGTCTGAATCTGGAGAAATTTGGATAGACGGTGATTGCCTAACTCCAGAAAATGTCTGGGAAAAAAGACGTAAGATTGGTATGGTCTTTCAAAATCCTGATAACCAATTCGTAGGAGCAACTGTTGAAGACGACGTTGCTTTTGGACTGGAAAATCAAGGAATCCCGCTTGAGGAGATGAAGCGTAGAGTTACAGAAGCCCTATCCTTAGTTGGGATGGCTGGATTTTCTAAAAAAGAACCTGCTCGTTTGTCAGGAGGTCAAAAACAGAGAGTAGCTATCGCAGGCGTTGTTGCCTTGCGACCAGATATTTTAATCTTGGATGAGGCTACAAGTATGTTGGATCCTGAGGGACGATTAGAGTTGATTAAGATAGTCCAGAAGATTCGCAAAGACCATCAGATGACAGTCATCTCCATTACGCATGATTTGGATGAGGTAGCCATGAGTGACAGAGTTTTGGTGATGAAAAAAGGAGAAATCGAGTCAACTAGCACTCCTAGAGAGTTATTTTCTAGATCAGATTTAGATCAAATTGGCTTAGATCAACCCTTTGTCAACCAATTAAAACAATCACTGCGTGATAATGGCTTAAAATTACCAGAGCACTATCTGTCCGAAGAGGAGCTCGAGGAGGCTTTATGGGAATTATTCTAGACAATGTTAGTTATACATATCAGGAAGGAACACCCTTTGCCTCAGCTGTCTTGTCAGATGTCAGTTTGACCATAGAAGATGGTTCCTATACTGCTATTATTGGGCATACAGGAAGTGGAAAATCAACTATTTTACAACTATTGAATGGTTTGCTAGTTCCCACAGATGGAAGTGTTCGTGTCTTTGATACATTGATCACACCAACATCGGTCAATAAGCAAATTCGCCAAATTCGCAAACAAGTTGGGTTGGTGTTTCAGTTTGCAGAGAATCAAATTTTTGAGGAAACTGTCCTAAAAGATGTGGCTTTTGGCCCTCAAAATTTTGGTGTTTCTGTAGAAGAGGCAGAAGCTATTGCGCGTGAAAAACTAGCTTTAGTAGGAATCGATGAATCACTCTTTGATCGAAGTCCATTTGAACTCTCGGGTGGACAAATGAGACGGGTTGCGATTGCTGGAATTTTGGCAATGGAGCCAAGAATTTTGGTCTTAGATGAGCCAACAGCTGGTTTGGACCCAATTGGTCGAAAAGAGTTGATGACCTTGTTTAAAAAGCTTCATCAAGATGGCATAACAATTGTTTTAGTAACCCACCTTATGGATGATGTGGCCGAATTTGCTGATCAAGTTTATGTGATGGAAAAAGGGAAACTAGTTAAGGGTGGGAAACCAGGTCTTGTCTTTCAAAATGTCGAATTTATGGAAAAAATCCAATTGGGTGTTCCTAAAATCACACGATTTGCTCAAAGGCTAGTTGACAGAGGAATTTCTTTCGAACAATTGCCGATAACGATAGAGGAGTTTAAGGAGTTTATCAATGGATAATATGATTTTAGGTCGATACATACCAGGAAATTCGATTATTCATCGTCTAGATCCTCGTAGTAAGTTAGTAGCAATGATTTTATTGATCATCATCGCTTTTTGGGCCAATAATCCAATTACAAATCTCATACTCTTCATTGCAACAGGCATATTTGTCGTTTTATCAGAAGTTCCCTTATCTTTTTTTATAAAAGGATTGCGATCTATGTTTTTTCTGATTGCTTTTACAACCCTTTTTCAACTGTTCTTTATTTCTGGTGGTCACGTCTTGTTCGAGATGGGATTTATAAAAATCACAAGCTATGGTATTGAGCAGGCAGGAATTATTTTTTGTCGCTTTGTGTTGATTATTTTTTTCTCAACTTTGCTAACCTTGACGACTATGCCACTAAGTTTGGCAACAGCAGTTGAATCCTTGCTTGGACCTTTAAAAAGATTTAAGGCTCCAGTTCATGAGATTGGGCTCATGTTGTCTATGAGTTTGCGATTTGTACCAACCTTGATGGATGATACGATTCGCATTATGAATGCTCAAAAGGCGCGTGGTGTTGATTTTGGAGAAGGAAATGTAATTCAAAAGGTTAAGGCTATGATTCCTATTTTGATTCCTTTGTTCGCTACCAGTTTGAAAAGAGCGGACTCTCTTGCTACAGCCATGGAAGCTAGGGGGTATCAAGGTGGGAATGGACGCAGTCAGTATCGACAGTTAAATTGGATGAACAGAGACAGTATAGCGCTATTATTTGTTTGTGTATTGGGTGCAATTCTATTTTTGCTAAAATCTTAGAATGTAATATAAGGTAGAGGTATGAACCGTTTTAAAAAATCAAAATATATCATTGTTCTATTTGTCGTTGTATTAGTAGTATCCGTTTTTTTAGTAACAACACAATCAAGTGCAGTTGTAACAAAAGCTGGAGATGGAATTTCATTAGCCGATAGAATAGTGCAAAAGCCTTTTCGATGGCTTTCTTCCGTAAAATCTGATTTAGGTCGTTTGACCAGAACCTATAACGAGAATGAAACTCTCAAAAAAGAACTCTATCAGATGAAGAAGGAAACGAATGAAGCAGACAGTTTGAAGGAAGAAAATGAGCAACTACGTCAGTTATTGGATATGAAGTCAAAATTGAATGCAACCAAGTTAATTGCTTCTGACGTCATCATGAGAACTCCTGCAACCTGGAAACAAGAGTTGACAATTGATGCAGGTTCTCAACAAGGCGTGACAAGCAATATGCTTGTTATAGCTGGTGGGGGACTAATTGGAAGCGTGGGAAAGATTGAAGATAACTCTACTGTGGTCAACTTATTGACCAACGCGGAAAATACGGAGAAAATCTCCGTTAAAATCCAACACGATTCTACTAGTATATATGGTATTATCATTGGCTACGATAAGGAAAAAGATTTACTGAAAATTAGTCAGTTAAATAGTAGTAGCGACATTAGTAAAGGCGATAAGGTCGTAACTGGTGGTCTTGGTAATTTTAATGCTACTGACATTCCAGTAGGTGAGGTCGAATCTGTGACGCATAGCAATGACTATCTGACAAGAGAGGTGTTAGTCAAACTTCAGTCTAATTCAATGAATACCAAAGTCGTAGAGTTAGTGGGGAACCCATCATGAGACTGTTGAAGCAGATAGGAATGTTTTTACTTTTGCCTACAGTTGTCTTAATAGACAGTCATTTAGGGCAATTTGTAAATAGTTTTTTTCCACATTTTCAAATTGTGAGCCACATTATCTTCATCTTCTTGTTGTTTGAAACTATAGAAGTATCAGAGTACCTATTTTTAGTTTATTGCTTATTTATTGGTCTTATATACGATATTTATTTTTTCCATTTAGTAGGGATTGCTAGTCTTCTTTTTGTGATTATTGGTGCAATCATTTATAAAAATAATGCGATTATTTTATCAAATAGATGGACTAGACTATTAGCTATTTTAATGATGACTTTCTCTTTTGAATTTGGTAGTTTTCTTCTAGCGCAAATGATTGGCTTAACTGCTGAAAGTATAACAGTCTTTATCGTTTATGGTCTAGTTCCGTCAATGATATTAAACTGTCTATGGATGTTAGTTTTCCAGTTTATTTTTGAAAAAATATATCTATAAGAAAGAAATAAAACTGTAATAAAGGCGTAATATTTATTAGGCCTTTTTTTGATATACTAGTATTGTCTTAAAAGAAGGAGTATTCACACTTATGAAGAAAAAAATCCTAGCATCACTTTTGTTAAGTACAGTATTAGTCTCACAAGGAGCTGTTCTTTCAAGTGTTAAAGCAAATACAACAGATGAAAAAATTGCTGCTCAAGATAGTAAAATTAGTAACTTGACAGCTCAACAGAAAGAAGCTCAAAAACAAGTAGACGAAATTCAAACTAAAGTTTCAGCTATTCAATCAGAGCAAGAAAAATTGCAATCTGAAAACGAAAAACTTCAAGAAGAATCTAAAAAACTTGAAGGTGAAATCGCAGAGCTTTCAAAAAATATTGTAGCTCGTAATGCATCGCTTGAAAACCAAGCTCGTAGTGCACAAACGAACGGAACTGCTACAAGCTACATCAATACGATTATTAACTCTGACTCAATTACAGAAGCTATTTCTCGTGTAGCAGCTATGAGTGAAATCGTATCAGCAAACAATAAAATGTTGCAGCAACAAAAAGAAGATAAGAAAGCTATTTCTGAAAAACAAGTTGCAAACAACGAAGCAATCAATACAGTCATTGCTAACCAACAAACGCTTGCTGACGATGCTCAAGCTTTGACGACAAAACAAGCAGAATTGAAAGTAGCTGAGTTAAATCTTGCAGCTGAAAAAGCTACAGCAGAAAATGAAAAAGCTAGCTTGTTAGAGAAAAAAGCAGCAGCAGAGGCAGAAGCCAAAGCAGCAGCAGAGGCAGAGGCAGCTTATAAAGCTAAACAAGCAAGTCAACAACAATCACTTGCAGCTTCAGCCAACACAACCTTTGCTGCACAAGTACAAGCAACTTCAAGTTCTTCATCAGATGATTATTCAAGTTACACACCTGCAGCAACTACTGTAAGTCAACGACCAACTTATAGTTCAAATGCTTCAAGTTACCCTGTAGGTCAATGTACATGGGGTGCTAAGACTTTGGCTCCATGGGCTGGTGATTATTGGGGTAATGGTGGTCAGTGGGCTACTAGTGCAGCAGCAGCAGGTTTCCGTACAGGTTCTACACCACAAGTTGGTGCGATTGCTTGTTGGGATGATGGTGGATACGGGCATGTAGCAGTTGTTACTGCTGTTGAGTCAACAACGCGTATTCAAGTTTCAGAATGTAACTATGATGGTAGTGGAACTCAACCAATCGGAAATTATCGTGGATGGTTTAATCCTACAGCATCACGTGGTACAGTAAGATACATTTATCCAAACTAACATATTAATTATTACTAAATTTAGGGTGAGGTTTTATTAATCTCACCCTTTGTATGGTATTAATAAAAAATTTTTATCAGAATGTTTTTGTCATTATGGAATTAAAGATGGGAAGAAAATTATCGGATATGTAGCTAGGATAAATATGTTTATCTAACGAAATAATATGTTTTTAAGAGAGTTGGTACTGGAATTATGTTTACTTATAAAATGAATGTTGATGCCAAAGAGTGGGATTTGTTTTTAGAAAATCATCCTCAAGGAAATTTATTGCAGAGTAGTGATTGGTCCAAGATAAAGGATACTTGGGGAAACGAGAGAGTTGGCTTTTATAAAGAGAATCAACTAGTTGGAGTAGCGAACATCTTAATTCAGCCTCTTCCATTAGGTTTTTCCATGTTCTATATTCCAAGAGGCCCAGTTATTAATTATGAAGATAAAGAACTTCTGAAATTTGTGATTTTAACATTGAAAAAAATTGCTAAAAAAAGCAATGCAATAATGGTTAAATTTGATCCAAGCCTTTTTATTAGTCGAAGTCTGATCGACCAAAAAACTATTCAAAATTCTAAAACTTTTGAAATTGTTGAGAAATTGCAAAAAAATAAAGTTCATTGGACAGGATTGACAAAGGATATGGCAGAAAACATCCAACCTCGTTTTCAAGCTAATATTCATAAAGAAAACTTCTCGCTGGATCAACTGTCCAAATCTACTCGACAGGCAATTCGAACTGCAAGAAATAAAGGATTGGAAGTGAAATTCGGTGGACTTGATTTATTAGATGAATTTTCATTTTTAATGAAGAAAACAGAGTCTCGTAAGAGTATCAGTTTACGAGGAAAAGATTATTATCAGAAGTTATTGACTACTTATTCTGATCATTCCTTTATCACACTGAGCTATTTAGATTTACCTAATAGACTGAAAGAAGTTGAGCAGCAACTGGAAAAAAATCTTAAAATAGCACAGAAATTCACTGATAAAACGAAAGAAGGCAAAATAAAAGAGAATCAGCAAGAGAGAAAACGATTAGAGGAAGAAATTTCTTTTCTTAAGAGCCATATTGATAGAGGGGACAGTGTCGTTCCATTGTCTGGAACTTTGACCATCGAATTTGGGAAAACTTCTGAGAACTTATATGCTGGAATGAATGAGGAATTTAGACATTATCAACCTGCTATTCCAACATGGTTTGAGACTGCTCAACATTCATTTGAACGCGGGGCAGAAACTCATAATATGGGTGGAATTGAAAACAACTTAGAGGGTGGGTTATTTAATTTTAAATCTAAGTTTAATCCCACTATCGAGGAATTTGCTGGTGAGTTTAATTACCCAACTAGCTCATTGTATTTCTTGTTTAATATAGCCTATAAAATCCGTAAGAAACTTCGAAGTAGCAAGTAGAAAGTCAAAGACTTATTGGCAAGTTTAATCTTTAGTAATTGTTTTTTTGATAACATATAGTATGAAGATATGATACTTGCTATAAAAAATATAAAGTAGATTCTTTCATATCAAAACATTTAAGTTATCAACTCGAAATATTTTGTATTTATCTGAGTCTCAACATAAGCGGTTATTGCACATTTAGCAGTAACCAATTTATGTTGGGATGTTTTTTATTTAAAGTTGATAAATTTTTTTAAAATTTCAGTTGGGAAGTTACGTTATGAAGGAAAAACTAGCACAATTACTTGAAAAAAAGGTTCAACTATGATATAATGTAACTTGTCGTGTAAACGATAATACTCATTCTTGATGAATTGTGAAGCTGTTGCCTTCGGGTCGTTTTGCAAGCTGAAATCAAGAAGAGGAAAAAAACAAAAAGGAGAAATACTCATGGCAGTAATTTCAATGAAACAACTTCTTGAGGCTGGTGTGCACTTTGGTCACCAAACTCGTCGCTGGAACCCTAAGATGGCTAAGTACATCTTCACTGAGCGTAACGGAATCCACGTTATCGACTTGCAACAAACTGTAAAATACGCTGACCAAGCATACGACTTCATGCGTGATGCTGCAGCTAACGATGCAGTTGTATTGTTTGTTGGTACTAAGAAACAAGCAGCTGATGCAGTTGCTGAAGAAGCAGTACGTTCAGGTCAATACTTCATCAACCACCGTTGGTTGGGTGGAACTCTTACAAACTGGGGAACAATCCAAAAACGTATCGCTCGTTTGAAAGAAATCAAACGTATGGAAGAAGATGGAACTTTTGAAGTTCTTCCTAAGAAAGAAGTTGCACTTCTTAATAAACAACGTGCACGTCTTGAAAAATTCTTGGGTGGTATCGAAGATATGCCTCGTATCCCAGATGTAATGTACGTAGTTGACCCACATAAAGAGCAAATCGCTGTTAAAGAAGCTAAAAAATTGGGAATCCCAGTTGTAGCGATGGTTGACACAAACACTGATCCAGACGATATCGATGTAATCATCCCAGCTAACGATGACGCTATCCGCGCAGTTAAGTTGATTACAGCTAAATTGGCAGACGCTATCATTGAAGGTCGCCAAGGTGAAGATGCTGTTGCAGCAGTTGAAGCAGAATTTGCAGCTTCAGAAGCTCAAGCAGACTCAATTGAAGAAATCGTTGAAGTTGTAGAAGGCGACAATGCTTAATTTATACAAATAGTAATTACCTAGGAGGGCGGGGCTTAGCCCGGCTCTCCTATTTTTAAAAAATATAGGAGAATCAAAATGGCAGAAATTACAGCTAAACTTGTAAAAGAGTTGCGTGAAAAATCTGGTGCTGGTGTTATGGACGCTAAAAAAGCATTGGTTGAAGTGGAAGGCGATATCGAAAAAGCGATTGAATTGCTTCGCGAAAAAGGTATGGCAAAAGCAGCTAAGAAAGCTGACCGTGTTGCTGCAGAAGGTTTGACTGGTGTTTATGTTGACGGTAACGTTGCAGCAGTTGTTGAAGTAAATGCTGAAACTGACTTCGTTGCGAAAAACGCTCAATTTGTTGAGTTGGTAAACGCAACAGCTAAAGCAATCGCTGAAGGAAAACCAGCTAACAACGAAGAAGCACTTGTTTTGACAATGCCTTCAGGTGAAACTCTTGAAGCAGCTTATGTGTCTGCAACAGCGACTATCGGAGAAAAAATCTCATTCCGTCGCTTTGCTTTGATTGAAAAAACAGATGCACAACACTTCGGAGCATACCAACACAACGGTGGACGTATTGGTGTTATCTCTGTAATCGAAGGTGGAGACGAAGCACTTGCTAAACAAATTTCAATGCACATCGCTGCTATGAAACCAACAGTTCTTTCATACAAAGAATTGGATGAGCAATTTGTTAAAGATGAGTTGGCACAATTGAACCACGTTATCGACCAAGATAATGAAAGCCGTGCTATGGTTGGTAAACCAGCTCTTCCACACTTGGCATACGGATCTAAAGCTCAATTGACTGATGAAGTAATCGCTCAAGCTGAAGAAGCTATCAAAGCTGAATTGGCTGCAGAAGGTAAACCAGAAAAAATCTGGGATAAAATCATCCCAGGTAAAATGGATCGCTTCATGCTTGACAACACTAAAGTTGACCAAGCTTACACACTTCTTGCACAAGTTTACATCATGGATGACAGCAAGACAGTTGAAGCTTACCTTGAATCAGTTAACGCTTCAGTAGTTGAGTTCGCTCGCTTTGAAGTTGGTGAAGGTATCGAAAAAGCTGCAAACGACTTTGAAGCAGAAGTTGCAGCTACAATGGCAGCAGCCTTGAATAACTAATAAAAAGTAAGGAAGCAAATCAGCTTCCTTCAGAACGAAGACAAACGTCATTTTTGGCGTTTGTCTTTTTCTCTTTTCAAAAATAGTTTGTCTCATCATCTGATATTCCATTCAAAAATCTGTATTTGAGAAAAATAAAAAGGGATATTCTCTATCCATTTCACTAATTTTTTGATATTTAAGCATGCCAAAGTAAGCCCAACCTGATCCTCCATTTTGGACTTTCCTTTCTCTCTAGTGTATCTCAAA
>NZ_JWAJ01000112.1 GCF_001068775.1 Streptococcus pseudopneumoniae | reverse complement strand
TCCTTTTCTACCATTTGTCAAGTATATCAAGGTATTTGATGAAAAATAGTTTGATTTCCATAGTCAAACTAAGGAAATTGTCTTTTTCTGAACTAAAGTTTAGTGAAAAAAGTGTACACTAAACCAACACCTTATCTGGTGATTTTTTTTGATAAGGCGTTACAATAATATGGCATAAACAATTTTACCGATTTTGGGTAGAAGTATAATCGTAAAGTTTGTTATGCGTTATAAGGTAATACATTGTTCTAATGAGACGATGTATAGAGGCAATCGTGTGTGGTTTGGTTGAAGTCACTTGCGATTGTCTTTTCCGTTTCTCATAGAAGTCTGCGATATGACAAGGATTGGTGTGGCTAGCTGAAGCTATGTTATGAATGCACTTAAAGAGAATCTTTCTGGCATAGGGATTCCCACGTTTAGTGATATGTTCCTTGGCTAGAAAGTTTCCAGATTCATAGTGTCTGAGGTCAATTCCGATAAAAGCATTGATTTGATTGGCAGAGTGAAATCGACGAATGTCACCAAGTTCGCCAATAATACTTGTCGCTGTGGTTTCAGCTATTCCAGGAATAGAGAGAAGAATCTCATATTCTGGCAAAGATTGAGCCAATGCTACCATCTCCTCTAGAACACCTTGTCTGTGTTCAGAAAGCCTAAGTAACTCCCCTGCATAGTATTTGACCTCTTCTATCACTGGAGAGTTTTTTTTGACCGCACAATAAGACTGATTAGCTAGTTTTGTAAGCTTATCTACTAAGTAAGTCACACGTTTTTCAGAGATGCGTTTCGCCGTAGACTGACGGATGATAGCTGTTAATGTGGCGTCATCTAACTCCAGTACAAAACTATTACATGGAAAAGTCATGACCAAGTTCCAATATTGTTCCCCAGTTGGTGCCGACAATATGTTTTCCAATTCAGGAAAAGTGAACTGTAAAACCTTGTGCAGACGGTTTTTAGCGCAGACGATATCCTCAGTAAGATTCTGATAGAAACGGCTGAGATCGCGTAATTCTTGATAAAGCGCTTCTTGGACATAGCTTGGTTTACGATTGAGGATGAACTGAGAAGCAGCTAGTTTTTCAGCGTCAATCTTATCGGTTTTACGTACTCGTAAGCTATCTAGTTGTTTTTTGGATTCTAAGGGATTGAGCCGTGTATAAGCGTAACTATTATCCTCAAAGAAGGCCTGAAGACGACGAGAATAGACACCAGTCGCCTCGAAGACAATCTCTGGATCGTGAACAGTCTTCAAGTCCCCAAGTAGTCGATTAAATCCGATGGCATCATTGGGAATGGTATAGCCATGTACTTTTTCTCCATTGACCAAGATGGCCACTTCTGAACTTGCTTTACTCACGTCAATCCCAAAAACTACTCGCATGATATTACCTCTTTGTCTTGAATGATTCCTTGCTTTAGTGATGTCATTTTCAATACTCGACGTTTTTCGTCCCACATACTTTGATAACATTCTTCCTAAAACAGGTGTCTTGTCAGTTTTAGTTACGACGTCTAGCGCCAAAGGACTTATCGACTTAACAAGACACCACTACTTTAACATAACGAAAAAGTAGTGAGTACTTTCTCCCGTCGGAGATTTCCTCACTACTAATCTTAGTATGTTTTAGTTTTACCTTAATTCGTTTATTGTTGTAGTAATCAATGTAGTCCACAATAGCTTGTTCCAATTGATTAAGTGATTTAAACGTCTTCTCGTAACCATAAAACATTTCCGCTTTCAAAATGCCAAAGAAAGATTCCATCATGCCGTTGTCTGGGCTGTTGCCTTTACGTGACATAGATGGCTGAATTCCCTTACTCTCTAAAAACCTGTGATAAAAATCGTGTTGATATTGCCATCCTTGATCACTATGGAGAATAGTATTTGTGTAATGTTCCTCACTGAAGGCCTGGTTTAACATAGCTTTCACTTGTTCTAAGTTTGGTGAAGTTGAAAGATTATAGGCGATAATTTCGCTATTAAAGCCATCTAAAACTGGTGATAAGTAAAGCTTTTGAATACTTGCTGGAATGGCAAATTCTGTCACATCTGTGTAGCACTTTTCCATTGGTTTGGCTGCTTCAAATTGGCGTTGAATAAGGTTATCTGCTTTCTTGCCAACGTCTCCTTTATGAGAAGAATATTTCCGTTTATGACGAATTCGAGCACTTAAACCAAGGATTTTCATCAGACGTTGGACCTTCTTATGGTTTACTATATGACCACGATTCCTCAATTCAAGAGTTATTCGGCGATAGCCATAATTTCCTATGTGCTCAGTAAAAATAGCTTGAATTTCAGCTTTAAGATCTTTATCTTTGTCAAGCCCATCTAGTTCCTTCAACTGATAGTAGTAAGTTGAGCGAGGTAAACGAGCCACTTCAAGAAGTAAATCTAGTCGAAATCCTTCTGAAGCCATTTCTCTAATTGTCTCTGCCTTTCTCGCTGTATGGCTTCGTCCCTGTCTTCCGGCTCTTTTAACTTTTTTAAGTAATCCACCTCGGTACGTAAGAGTTCATTCTCCTCTTGGAGTCGCTCTAGTTCTGTCATTTCTTCCCAAGTTTTCTTACGTTTACGTCCCATTTTAGGTACTCTCCCTCTTGTTTTCTCAACAATAGTATACCCGTTTTTCTTGTATTGTGCTAGCCAATTAAGAAGTATCGTACGACTTGGGAGTCCGTATTCAAGAGAAACTCTATCTTTAGTTCAGCCTTCATGTAAGACTTTATTAATCATTTCTTGTTTTAAATCAGGAGAATAGTAACGATTTTTTCCTTTTTTGACGAACTCTATTCCGTAACGATCAATCAATTTAATCATGTACCTAATATTAGAATTGTTTATCCCAAATTTATTTGAAAGCTTCTCTAAGCTATATCCTTGTTTTCTAAGTTCATAGATCTGAACTTTATCATCATAAGTTAATTTCATAATAAAAATACCCCAAAAGTTAGATTTTTTCTGTCTAACTTTTGGGGTTCAGTTCAATATGATGCGTTTTTTGATTTTAAAGACTTTTTGCCCAGACTCGTTGAATGTGCTCAATTTGTTCTGAGTTTAAGTGTTTAGGATAGAAGAGTTTTTCAGGAGCCTTGCTATAGAAGGTTCTGCTACATACTCTACAAGCCAGCTCATGACTGACTATTATTTCGGTTGTATAAGATAAAAATAGTTTTTACCTATGTTTAAAACTCAAAGCATTCTAATTTGGAGATTATATCAAATACATAAAGCAAAATGCAACTAGATTATTGAGGAAATGTAAAAGAATAGAATTCCAAAGATTGTCAGAAGTCTTATACCTTATACCAAATGCCAACCCCATACCTAAATAGGTGATAAAACTAGGAATCGTATAGGGGCCATGTAGATAAGCAAAGAGAACCGATGTGGCAACCAAGCCAATATATGTATTCTTAAATACTGTCCCTTGTAACAGTCCTCGCATAAAAATTTCTTCCGTTACTGGTGCTAAAATACAGAGATCTAGAAAGAGCACAGGCAATGAAAGTGATAAACTTTGAATTGATTGAGTAGTGTCTGATTGGGTAGGTCCTAAAAAATTGACCAACATATAAAATAAGAAAAGCAAGGCGTAGGAGAGAAGCCACTTCAACATATCTTTTAGGCTGATTTTTCGAATGTGAAACAGGTCATACTTTCTTCCTACATAAAAAAATATTGCAAGCTCAACAAATGTAAAAATGATTGAGAGGGCTAATGAATTTGTCCTCATGACTTTGTCAGCTATACTCAAATGTATTGGAATGAAAATCAAAATCAAGAAAAAGGTCATCCAACGCTTATACATGATCCACCTCACTAGTATTTAATTACATATATTATACTACTTTTTTGTGATAGGACAAGTCACAAGTGAGGTGATTGATGCAAACATCCAGAGGAAAATCTCTGGATGTTTTTACATATGTTTCAAACGCTCAATCCGTTCTGAGATTGGCGGATGAGTATAGAAGAGTTTTTGCAAGCCACCTCGTTTTTGAGGATCGTTGATGTAAAGTGCACTGCTAGCATCATCCACATGATGACTCATAGGCTGACTATGGTCCAGCTTACGAAGGGCATTGATCATACCTTGAGGATTACGAGTCAACTCTACACTGGAAGCATCTGCTAAAAATTCTCGCTGACGAGAGATGGCTAGTTGTACCAAGGTTGCTGCTAGGGGAGCCAAAATAATTGCTAGAAGAGAAACAACTAGCATAATAATTTCAAGTCCACCACTATCTCGGTCATCACTTCTACGACCACGGCCTGCACCACCCCACCACATCATACGACCTGCCATACTAGAAAGCATGGTGATAGCACTAGCAAGGGCAACCGCGATCGTAGAAATACGAATATCATAGTTACGAATGTGACTGACTTCATGACCAATAACCGCCTCTAACTCTTCACGATTCATAATTGCAAGGAGTCCTGACGTTGCTGCTACCGCTGCATTTTGGGGATTTGAACCCGTAGCAAAGGCATTTAAGCTGGCATCATCGATGATGAAGACACGTGGCATAGGGATTTGCGCCACCATAGCCATATCTTCCACGACATGATAGAGAGTTGGTGCTGTCTGCTCATTTACCTCACGCGCACCATTCATGGACATGACAATCTCTGTTGATTGAAAAATCATGGACAAGGCATAGATAAAGCCGATAATCAGAGCGATAACTAAGCCACCAAGACCAGACCGCATAAAGAGGTAACCAATTGCATAGCCAACAAGAGCTAAAAGTAGGAAAAATACCAGCAACAAAATCCAAGTTCTTCGCTTATTACTCGCGATTTGATCATACAACATCCTAGTCACCTAAACCACTAAAATCAACCTTTGGTACTGCCTTTTCTTCTTCAGGTGTTTGAAGGAAATCAGCCACTTTAAAACCAAAGAGTCCAGCAACTAGGTTGCTTGGGAATGTTTCTAATTTAACATTATAGTTGCTAACAACACTATTGTAGAGTTGGCGAGAGTAAGAGATTTTATTTTCAGTATTGGTCAACTCCTCTTGCAACTGTGCAAAGTTGCCACTCGCTTTTAGGTCTGGATAATTTTCTGCAACTGCAAAGATTCCTGAAACCTGACGTGTAAGAGCATCACTAGCCTTCATAGCTTCTGCTGGTGAAGTTGCTGCTGCTACTTGATTACGAAGTTCTGCAACTTTTTCAAGCGTTGAACCTTCATACTTTGCATATCCTTTCACGGTCTCAATCAAGTTTGGCAAGAGATCGTTACGACGTTTCAACTGAACATCAATCTGACTCCATGCCTCTTTAGTTTGCATGCGATTTTTAACCAATCCATTATAGGTAATAATCACAAAGATACCAATAAGAGCAAGAACTCCAAGAATAATCCAATTCATCTGATATCTCCTTTCTGTTTTTAGATTAGTACCAGTATATCAAATTTCTATCTTTTTGTGGTAAAATAAGATGACACTAAAGAAGGAAACTACTATGAAACCAGAAACTTTTTACACATTACTTGCTGAACAAAATATTATTCTTTCTGACCAGCAAAAAGTTCAATTTGAGCGTTATTTTGAACTTTTGGTCGAATGGAATGAAAAGATCAACCTGACTGCTATTACTGAAAAGGAAGAAGTCTATCTCAAACACTTCTATGATTCCATCGCTCCTATTTTACAGGGATTGATTGAAAACCAGCCTATTAAACTCTTAGACATTGGTGCTGGAGCAGGTTTTCCTAGCCTCCCTATGAAGATTCTCTATCCTCAGCTAGATGTAACCATTATTGATTCCCTCAATAAACGAATTAACTTTCTGAATCTATTAGCCCAAGAACTAGGGTTAGAAAATGTTCACTTCTATCACGGACGTGCCGAAGACTTCGCCCAAGGTAAGAACTTCCGTGCTCAGTTTGATATCGTTACAGCTCGTGCTGTTGCCCGTATGCAGGTCTTGTCCGAGTTGACTATTCCCTACTTAAAAGTCGGTGGAAAATTGCTAGCACTTAAGGCTAGCAATGCCCCAGAGGAATTAACTGAGGCTAAAAATGCCCTTAACCTTCTCTTTAGTAAGGTTGAAGATAATCTCAGTTACACACTCCCTAACGGAGACCCTCGCTACATTACTATTGTCGAGAAGAAAAAAGAAACTCCAAATAAATACCCAAGAAAGGCTGGCATGCCTAACAAACGTCCGCTTTAGAAAGATTAAAAATCTGCAAACTCACACCTCACTTTCTTATTTCTTAGCTCGGAAAAAAATGATTTACAAAATCATACCTCGCTTTCTTATTTCAAAGCTTGGGAAAAAATGATTTACAAAATCATGCCTCGCTCTCTCATTTCATGGCTCGGGAAAAAATGATTTACAAAATCATACCTCGCTTTCTCATTTCATGGCTCGGGAAAAAATGATTTACAAAATCAAACCTCGCTTTCTTATTTCAAGGCTCGGGAAAAA
>NZ_JWAJ01000111.1 GCF_001068775.1 Streptococcus pseudopneumoniae | reverse complement strand
ATGAATTTGATTGCTGGCATTATCAACCGTGAACTAGGATTCTAGTTTCGCAGGAAGTCTAATGAAAAAGTAGGTTTAGAAAGAGGTAAGTATCTATGTCTTCTCATAAAAAAGTGTCACTCTCTGAGATTAATCAATCTATCGATACTCCAAATAACAATCATTTCTGGCAAAATTTAAAGGCCTTTTTAGGTCCGGGTGCTCTTGTCGCAGTTGGTTATATGGATCCAGGAAACTGGATTACCAGTGTAGTCGGTGGTGCTTCCTATAAGTATAGTCTCTTGTTTGTTATCTTGATTTCATCTCTCATTGCCATGCAACTTCAGCAGATGGCAGGAAAGCTTGGTATTGTAACCCAGATGGACCTGGCTCAAGCAACGGCTCATCATTCACCTAAATGGCTTCGTTATAGTCTATGGGTGATTTTAGAATTAGCCTTGATGGCGACAGATCTGGCAGAAGTTCTAGGTTCAGCGATTGCTCTCAATCTTCTCTTTAAGATTCCGATTATGATAGCAATTCTCTTGACCGTGTTGGATGTTTTTCTCTTATTGCTTCTGATGAAATTTGGCTTTAAGAAGATTGAAGCTATTGTGACAACACTGATTTTAACGATTTTAGCAATCTTTACTTATCTGGTAGCTTTGTCACATCCAAGCTTCCAAGGAATCGTTGAGGGTTATCTACCGAATGCAACCTTATTTGAAAGTCCTTTGCCAGGGCATGAAAGTCAATTAACCTTGGCGTTAGGTATCGTGGGTGCGACAGTGATGCCCCATAACCTCTATTTGCATTCTTCCTTGTCTCAAACTCGGAAAATCAATCACAAGGACAAGAATGATGTTCGAAAAGCCGTGCGCTTTATGACCTGGGACTCGAATCTTCAACTGTCCTTGGCCTTTATCGTTAACTCCCTTCTTTTAATCTTAGGGGCGGCCCTCTTTTTCGGACATGCATCTGAGATTTCTGCCTTTTCTCAAATGTATAACGCCCTGCAGGATTCTACCATTGCGGGAGCTATAGCTAGCTCAACCTTATCAACCTTGTTTGCCTTGGCCCTATTAGCCAGTGGTCAGAATTCGACTATCACAGGTACCTTGACAGGACAAATCGTTATGGAAGGTTTCTTGCATATGCGATTGCCTCAGTGGTTCATTCGTTTGGCGACTCGTCTCTTTGCCTTACTGCCTGTTATGATAGTAGCGGTTCTGTTTGGTCATCAAGAAAAAACCTTGGATCAGTTATTGGTTTATTCACAGGTCTTTCTTTCAATCGCTCTTCCATTTTCAATCTTCCCTTTGATTTATCTAACTTCTAAGAAATCACTGATGGGCGAATTTACCAATGCTAAATGGAATACCATCCTTGGTTATATTGTTTCCATTATCTTAACTGTTCTCAATGTGAAATTGCTATTTGATATTTTTTAAGAGCATCTGAGATGAAGTAGAAAAAATATCATTTTGATGATTAAAATTGAAGAAAAAAATCACCCAAGAGTTGAATCTTGGGTGATTTTTTGGAATTCTCATCTTAGACGAAAATCCATTATAAAAAGCTGCATCAAGATGCAGCCACACTATAGCTACGGAAGACATGGGATTCGAACCCACGCACGCTTTCACACGCCTACCGCGTTTCCAACACGGCCTCTTAAGCCTCTTGAGTAATCTTCCAATACTTACTAAAATAGTTTATCATAAAGGCAAGTATCTTGCAAATAAAATTCAAACAATTGGCAAAATGATAGAAAATGAAAGAAAATGACAAAAAGTGCTTGACTTTGATTTTTTTTGTGTTAGAATGATTATTGTAATCGTTAACAGGAGGTGAGTAAGTGCTAAAAACTGAGAGAAAAAAGTTGATTTTAGAGGAGCTGAGTAAACATAAAGTCGTAACTTTAGAGAAATTAGTAGGCTTGCTAGATACTTCAGAATCAACAGTTAGACGTGATTTAGATGAATTGGAGTCTGAAAATAAACTTCGCCGAGTTCATGGAGGAGCAGAGTTGCCTCACTCCTTGCAAGAAGAAGAAACCATTCAAGAAAAATCTGTCAAAAACCTTCAAGAGAAAAAATTGATTGCGCAAAAGGCAGCTTCCCTCATCAAAGAAAAAGATGTTATCTTTGTGGATGCAGGAAGTACAACAGCCTTTCTCATTAAGGAATTGGAGCGAAAAGACATTACTGTAGTAACCAACTCCATTCACCATGCGGTTCAATTAGTGGATAAGCAAATCCCAACAGTCATTATCGGTGGTGGAGTCAAGATGACAACAGATGCCAGTATTGGAGGAGTAGCGCTTAACCAGATTAACCAACTGCACTTTGATCGTGCCTTTATTGGAATGAATGGTGTAGATGAAGGTTACTTTACAACTCCAGATATGGAGGAGGGCGCCGTCAAGCGTGCTATCTTAGAAAATGCTAAACAGACATATGTTCTAGCAGATTCATCCAAGATTGGTCAGTCTTGTTTTGCTAAGGTAGCTCCTATAAAACGTGCTATTGTCATTACAAGTAAGGGTCACGAGCTCTTGTCAGCTATCAAAGAGAAAACGGAGGTTATCGAAGTATGATTTATACAGTCACACTAAATCCATCTATTGACTACATTGTCCGTCTGGATAAAGTGGAAGTTGGTAGTGTCAATCGTATGGACAGTGATGATAAGTTTGCTGGTGGTAAGGGAATCAATGTTAGCCGTGTCTTGAAACGCTTGGATATTCCAAATACTGCGACAGGCTTCATCGGTGGCTTTACAGGTAAATTTATCACTGATACTTTGGCTGAAGAGCATATTGAAACACGCTTTGTCCAAGTAGCAGAAGATACGAGGATCAACGTTAAAATTAAAGCTGATCAAGAAACAGAAATCAATGGGACTGGTCCTACTGTTGAAGCTGAACAACTTGAAGAGTTAAAAGCTATTCTTTCAAGTTTAACAGCAGAAGATACAGTTGTCTTTGCGGGTTCGAGTGCAAAAAACTTAGGCAATGTTATTTACAAGGATTTGATTGCCTTGACTCGTCAGACAGGCGCTCAAGTGGTCTGTGACTTTGAAGGTCAGACCTTAATCGATAGTTTGGATTATCAACCTCTTTTGGTCAAACCAAATAATCATGAACTGGGAGCTATCTTTGGAGTCAAGCTTGAAAGCTTAGATGAGATAGAGAAATACGCTCGTGAGTTGCTGGCTAAAGGTGCTCAAAACGTTATTATCTCTATGGCTGGTGATGGTGCCCTTTTGGTAACATCAGATGGAGCATACTTTGCTAAACCGATCAAGGGAACAGTGAAAAACTCAGTTGGTGCTGGTGACTCGATGGTTGCTGGATTTACTGGTGAGTTTGTCAAATCAAAAGACGCAGTAGAAGCCTTCAAGTGGGGAGTGGCATGTGGAACAGCAACCACCTTCTCAGATGACTTGGCAACTGCAGCATTTATTAAAGAAACTTATGAAAAAGTTGAGGTAGAAAAAAGATGAAAATTCAGGATTTATTGAGAAAAGATGTCATGTTGCTTGATTTGCAAGCAACTGAAAAAACAGCAGCTATCGAAGAAATGATTCATAGCTTGGTTGAACACGGATACGTGTCAGATTTTGAAACTTTTAAAGAAGGAATCTTAGCGCGTGAAGCTTTGACTTCTACAGGTTTGGGTGATGGTATTGCAATGCCACACAGTAAAAATGCTGCTGTTAAGGAAGCGACTGTTCTCTTTGCTAAATCAAACAATGGTGTTGACTACGAAAGTTTAGATGGACAACCAACTGACCTCTTCTTTATGATTGCGGCTCCAGAAGGTGCCAATGATACTCACTTGGCTGCCTTGGCAGAATTGTCTCAATACTTGATGAAAGACGGCTTTGCTGACAAACTTCGTCAAGTAACATCAGCTGATCAAGTTATTGACCTCTTTAACCAAGCTTCAGAAAAAGCTCAAGAGCCAGTACAAGCTCCTGCGAATGAATCTGGTGACTTTATCGTAGCAGTTACAGCTTGTACAACAGGAATTGCCCACACATACATGGCACAAGAAGCTCTTCAAAAAGTGGCCGCGGAAATGGGTGTCGGTATCAAGGTTGAAACCAATGGTGCTAGCGGTGTTGGTAACAAATTGACATCAGAAGATATTCGTAAGGCTAAAGCTGTTATCATCGCTGCAGATAAGGCAGTTGAAATGGATCGTTTCGATGGCAAACCATTGGTAAATCGTCCAGTTGCAGATGGTATTCGTAAGACAGAAGAGTTGATCAACTTGGCTCTTTCTGGTAATGCTGAAGTCTACCGAGCTGCTAATGGAGCGCAAGCTTCAACAGCATCTAATGAAAAACAAAGTCTAGGTGGTGCCTTCTACAAACACTTGATGAGTGGTGTATCACAAATGTTGCCATTCGTTATCGGTGGTGGTATCATGATTGCCCTCGCCTTCTTGATTGATGGTGCTTTGGGGGTTCCAAATGAGAGCCTTGGAAATCTTGGTTCTTACCATGAACTCGCTTCTATGTTCATGAAAATCGGTGGATCAGCCTTTGGTTTGATGCTTCCAGTATTTGCAGGATATGTTGCTTACTCAATCGCTGAAAAACCAGGTTTGGTAGCAGGTTTCGTAGCTGGAGCTATTGCCAAAGAAGGTTTTGCCTTTGGTAAAATCCCTTATGCTCAAGGTGGTGAAGCAACTTCAGCTCTTGCAGGTGTATCATCAGGTTTCCTAGGAGCTCTTGTTGGTGGATTTATCGCTGGTGCCTTGGTACTTTTGGTTAAGAAATACGTGAAGGTTCCACGTTCACTTGAAGGTGCTAAATCAATCCTTCTCTTGCCACTTCTTGGAACAGTCTTGACAGGATTTGTTATGCTTGCTGTTAACATCCCAATGGCAGCAATCAACACTGCAATGAACGACTTCCTTTCAGGTCTTGGAGGCGGTTCAGCTGTCCTTCTTGGTATCGTTCTTGGAGGAATGATGGCTGTCGATATGGGTGGACCTGTCAATAAAGCAGCTTATGTCTTTGGTACGGGTACTCTTGCAGCAACAGTGTCAACAGGTGGTTCAGTAGCTATGGCAGCAGTTATGGCTGGAGGAATGGTTCCACCACTTGCGATCTTCGTTGCAACACTTCTTTTCAAAGATAAATTTACTAAAGAAGAACGCAACTCTGGTTTGACTAACATCGTTATGGGCTTGTCATTCATCACTGAAGGAGCGATTCCATTTGGTGCGGCTGACCCAGCTCGTGCTATCCCAAGCTTTATCCTTGGTTCAGCAGTGGCAGGTGGACTTGTTGGTCTTGCAGGTATCAAACTCATGGCACCTCACGGAGGAATCTTCGTTATCGCCCTTACAACAAATGCCCTTCTTTACCTTGTCTTTGTCTTGATTGGAGCACTTGTTAGTGGTGTAGTTTATGGTTACCTTCGTAAACCTTTAGAAAAATAATTACAAATACATTCAAATGACTGATCACGAAAGTGGACGGTCATTTTTTTGATTTCTCTAGATGTTTCTGAAATATGGTATAATAGAAGCATGGCAAACAAAAATACAAGTAAAACAAGACGGAGACCGTCAAAAGCTGAATTAGAAAGAAAGCAAGCTATCCAACGGATGTTAATTTCCTTAGTCATAGCTTTTTGCTTAATGTTCGCTGCTCTGAGATTAGGAGCAGTTGGACTCACGCTCTATAACCTTATTCGATTACTAGTAGGAAGTCTAGCCTATCTGGTCATTTTTGTCGTTCTAGTCTATCTTTTTTTCTTCAAATGGATTCGGAAGCAAGAAGGTCTGATCTCAGGTTTTCTTTGCATTTTTTCAGGCTTATTGCTGATTTTTGAAGCTTATCTTGTATGGAAATATGGCATCGAGCAGGCGGTATTAAAGGGGACTTTAGCCCAAGTTTTGACAGATTTGACAGGCTTTCGTGTGACTAGCTTTGCTGGAGGAGGGCTTCTAGGTGTTGCTCTTTATATTCCAGTCGCCTTTCTTTTTTCAAATATTGGTACTTACTTTATCGGAGCCATCTTAATCTTGATCGGTGCTCTTCTAGTCAGTCCCTGGTCTGTCTATGACGTTGCTGATTTTCTTGGAGCACGTTTTTCGCTTTGGATGGAGCGACGCGAGCTGAAGAAACAAGAACGCTTCATCAAACGAGAAGAAGAAAAAGCGCGTAAGGAGATAGAGGAGCAGGAAAGACTAGAAAAAGAACAAGCGGAGCAAGCCTTATTGGATATACCTCCTGTTGATATGGAAACTGGCGAGATTTTAGAAGCTCCTCCTGTTCACTTTGATGATTTACCACTCCTTCCAGAGGAAGAATGGGTGGAACCTGAGATTATTCTCCCGCAAGCGGACTATGATTATCCTAAAGTAGATGACATTCCTCAGGAGGATGACTATGTAGAAGATGAAGATGTTGAAGTAGATTTTTCTGCTAAAAAAGCTTTAGAGTACAAACTCCCCAGCTTGCAACTCTTCGCACCTGATAAACCAAAAGATCAGTCAAAAGAAAAGAAAATCGTACGAGAAAATATCAAAATTTTGGAAGAAACCTTTGCGAGTTTCGGAATCAAGGTAACGGTTGAACGTGCTGAAATCGGTCCATCAGTTACAAAGTACGAAGTTAAGCCAGCAGTTGGTGTTCGTGTCAATCGCATTTCCAATCTAGCAGATGACTTGGCTCTGGCCTTGGCTGCGAAAGATGTCCGTATCGAAGCTCCAATTCCAGGGAAATCCTTGGTCGGGATTGAAGTTCCAAACTCAGAAATCGCAACAGTTTCTTTCCGAGAACTCTGGGAACAATCGCAAACTAAACCTGAAAATCTGCTAGAAATTCCCCTTGGGAAAGCTGTCAATGGTACAGCTCGCAGTTTCGACCTGGCTAAAATGCCTCACTTACTTGTGGCTGGATCGACCGGTTCTGGTAAATCTGTTGCAGTTAATGGTATCATTGCAAGTATTCTCATGAAGGCACGTCCAGACCAAGTCAAGTTTATGATGGTGGATCCGAAGATGGTTGAGTTATCAGTTTACAACGATATCCCTCATCTCTTGATTCCGGTCGTGACTAACCCTCGTAAGGCCAGCAAGGCCCTTCAAAAAGTCGTAGATGAGATGGAAAACCGTTATGAACTCTTTGCCAAAATTGGGGTTCGTAATATTGCTGGTTTCAATGCTAAAGTGGAGGAATTCAATGCTCAGTCTGAGTACAAACAAGTACCTCTTCCTTTGATTGTTGTGATTGTGGACGAGTTAGCTGACCTCATGATGGTAGCTAGCAAGGAAGTAGAAGATGCCATTATCCGTCTAGGACAGAAGGCGCGTGCGGCTGGTATTCATATGATCCTCGCGACCCAGCGTCCGTCGGTTGATGTTATTTCTGGTCTGATTAAGGCCAATGTACCGTCACGTGTAGCCTTTGCTGTATCTTCTGGAACGGATTCGCGAACTATCTTAGATGAAAATGGTGCTGAGAAATTGCTTGGTCGAGGGGACATGCTCTTTAAACCAATCGATGAAAACCACCCTGTTCGTCTGCAAGGCTCCTTTATCTCTGATGATGATGTTGAGCGTATTGTTAGTTTTATCAAGGCTCAAGCAGATGCTGATTATGATGAAAGCTTTGATCCCGGAGAGGTTTCTGAGACAGAAGGTGAGTCTGGCACAGGAGATGAAGGTGGAGATCCACTATTTGAAGAAGCTAAGGCTCTGGTCATTGAAACTCAAAAAGCGAGCGCATCCATGATTCAACGTAGATTATCAGTTGGTTTTAACCGAGCAACTCGCTTGATGGAAGAATTAGAGATGGCTGGGGTTATTGGTCCAGCAGAAGGAACGAAGCCACGAAAGGTTTTACAACAATAAAAAACGTAAAAATAGTATAAAAATGCATGGAAACTTTATTGAAAAGTTAGTCAAAAATGGTCTAACTTTTACGATGAAGTTTCCTTTTTATAGCTATAGTGGATTGAAATAAGATATGAACAGAGAGATTAGGAAAGTCAAACTAATTTCTAGAAATGTTTTAGAATCCATGGTGTACTACTCTAAGTTCAATCCACTATATTATTATGGATAATGCAAGATTCCATAGAATGGGTAAGCTAGAGCTCTTATGTGAAGAATT
>NZ_JWAJ01000110.1 GCF_001068775.1 Streptococcus pseudopneumoniae | reverse complement strand
TGCCAAGTTGTAGTACTTTTTTCGAGGCTCTTTTGTCTTGTTCTTGTTTCAATTGACTATAACTTTGCTTAATGTAACTTCTTAGAAATAAAAAGAAAGATTTGATTCATAATAGAGTCAAATCTTTTTTTGAGTTTAAGAAGTGAAAATCTTGTTTGGGGGTTAAAATGCGTTCCAAATGAATAGGAAGATAAAAATACAACCCCAAGCGTTGCCTGTTCTCTTTTGAATGACGAGCATACCATAAATCAAGATAAAAACAGACAAAGCCTCTAAAATGGCATGGAGATGAAAGCTAATCATCCCATGAATCATCAGACAGATAAGAGCACAAGTCAAGGCTCCGTAATCAAGACAAGTCTGATGTGATGGAAAGCGACAGTTAATTTTGTTTGCAATGACAACATAATTAAAACCTTCCCAGAATCCCCAGATAAGTCCAATAAGGAGGAAACCCAAGATATTTGTCGGAAAAGAACTTGCCAGAACTTCTCTGGTTAAGAGGATGGATTGAAAGGGGATATAGGAATGAATCTGCCCTCTACTGATGAGAAAAAGAAGTAAGGGGAGACAGAGAGTAGCCGTCTGAATGAGGGTTGGGAGGAAGTGTTTAGCTAGCAAACCATATTGTTTCCAGCTTTCTTTTCTTCGAATCATTACCACGCTAGTCCCCAATCCAGCAACACAAAACTGGAGAGTTGCGAGAAAAAGAAGACGAGTCCAGACGGGAAACTCTGTTTGGTGAGAGAAATCAAGTATTTGTTTTTGGAAAAGGATGTATCCTATAAACGAAAGAATTGTCAAAATGGCAATGATATTGAGGTCTGAATCTGCCTCTTTTTGCTTATCTGTTAGAGTATTTTTCATCATTTAGAACTCCTTATCTTATTTTTTATTATAAAACAATAAGAAATAAAGGGCAATAAAGAACTGGAAAAGTTTAAGGTTTTGCTATCTCTTTTATTGATTTTGTGATATAATTAACACGTAAAAAAAATTAAGGAGTCTTTCCAAATGGCAAAATTGACTGTTAAAGACGTTGAGTTGAAAGGGAAAAAAGTTCTCGTTCGTGTTGACTTCAACGTTCCTGTAAAAGATGGCGTGATTACTAATGACAACCGTATCACTGCAGCTCTTCCAACTATCAAGTACATCCTTGAACAAGGTGGACGTGCGATTCTTTTCTCTCACCTTGGACGTGTAAAAGAAGAAGCAGACAAGGCTGGTAAATCACTTGCCCCTGTAGCTGCTGACTTGGCTGCTAAATTGGGTCAAGAAGTTACATTCCTTCCAGGTGTAACTCGTGGTGCTGAATTGGAAGCAGCTATCAACGCTCTTGAAGATGGACAAGTTCTTTTGGTTGAAAACACTCGTTTTGAAGATGTTGACGGTAAGAAAGAATCTAAAAACGATCCTGAACTTGGTAAATACTGGGCATCACTTGGAGATGGTATCTTCGTAAACGATGCATTCGGTACAGCTCACCGTGCACACGCATCTAACGTTGGTATCTCAGCAAACGTTGAAAAAGCAGTCGCTGGATTCCTTCTTGAAAACGAAATTGCCTACATCCAAGAAGCTGTTGAAGCTCCAGAACGTCCATTCGTGGCTATCCTTGGTGGTTCAAAAGTTTCAGACAAGATCGGTGTTATCGAAAACTTGCTTGAAAAAGCTGATAAAGTTCTTATCGGTGGTGGGATGACTTACACATTCTACAAAGCACAAGGTATCGAAATCGGTAACTCACTTGTAGAAGAAGATAAATTGGATGTTGCAAAAGATCTTCTTGAAAAAGCAAACGGCAAATTGATCTTGCCAGTTGACTCAAAAGAAGCGAACGCATTTGCTGACTACACTGAAGTGAAAGACACTGAAGGTGAAGCAGTAGACCCAGGATTCCTTGGTTTGGATATCGGTCCTAAATCTATCGCTAAATTTGACGAAGCTTTGACTGGTGCTAAAACAGTTGTGTGGAACGGACCAATGGGTGTATTTGAAAACCCTGACTTCCAAGCTGGTACAATCGGTGTGATGGATGCTATCGTTAAACAACCAGGCGTTAAATCAATCATCGGTGGTGGTGACTCAGCTGCCGCAGCTATCAACCTTGGTCGTGCAGACAAGTTCTCATGGATCTCTACTGGTGGTGGAGCATCAATGGAGCTTCTTGAAGGAAAAGTTCTTCCAGGACTTGCAGCATTGACTGAAAAATAAGAATATAAAAAAAGGAGAACTCAGCTTCTCCTTTTTTTGCGCTCTTTTGTAGTCTTAATGATATTAAGGAACTGAAAGATAATTGGACAGAATCCAAAAAAAACAGTAAAATAGAGAGATACCAATCTAAATGAAAATAGAGAGACTAGTGTGATAAAAAGAGAGAATCTTAGAAAAACATCTATTTGTGGAATTATCAATGTCACCCCTGATTCTTTTTCAGATGGGGGGAAGTTTTTTGCCGTTGAGGAAGCCTTGAAGCAGGCTAGAAAATTGATAGCTGAAGGAGCCACTATCTTAGATATCGGTGGGGAATCCACTCGACCTGGAAGTAGCTATGTTGAGATTGAAGAGGAAATCCAACGTGTGGTTCCAGTGATTCAGGCTATCCGTCAAGAAAGTGATGTGCTGATTTCGGTCGATACTTGGAAGAGTCAGGTTGCAGAAGCAGCTCTAAAAGCTGGAGCCCATATAGTCAATGACATTACAGGCCTCATGGGTGATGAGAAGATGGCAGAGGTGGTTGCCAGGGCTGGAGCTCAGGTAGTCATCATGTTTAATCCAGTCATGGCACGCCCTCAGCACCCTAGTTCACTCATATTTCCTCATTTTGGATTTGGAGAGACTTTTACAAAGGAAGACTTAGCAGACTTTGAACAACTGCCAGTAGAAGAATTGATGACAGCCTTCTTTGATCGTGCTCTAGTAAGAGCGGAAAAAGCAGGGATTTCGAAAGAAAACATCATGCTGGATCCAGGTATTGGCTTTGGCTTGACCAAAAAGGAAAATCTAATCCTCCTACGTGATATCGATAAACTGCACGAAATGGGCTATCCTATCTTTTTAGGAGTCTCTCGCAAGCGCTTTGTCATCAATATCCTCGAAGAAAATGGCTTTGAAGTCAATCCAGATACAGAAGCTGGCTTCCGCAATCGTGATATTGCTTCGGCTCATGTGACCAGCATTGCTGCTAGACAAGGTGTGGAAGTGGTGCGCGTGCATGATGTAACCAGTCACAAGATGGCAATCGAAATTGCATCAGCCATCCGTCTGGCAGACCATGCGGAAAATTTAGATTTGAAACAATATAAATAACATGATTAAAAACGAAACGAACCAGTGGATAGCAAACTACCGGACAGACCAACCGCATTTTGGCTTGGAACGAATGGTGGAACTATTAGCTTTACGTGGTAATCCCCATCTTAAGCTTAAGGTTATCCACATCGGTGGAACCAATGGTAAGGGCTCTACTATAGCTTTTTTGAAGAATATGTTGGAAAAGATGGGACTAAGAGTTGGTGTCTTTAGCTCACCCTATCTGATTCATTATACCGATCAGATTGCCATTAATGAGGAATCTATCCCAGAAGCAAGATTAGAGGCCTTGATGGTAGACTATCGCTCACTACTTGAGGGGGAGCATGCTCTTGCCATACAAGGAACGACAGAATTTGAAATTATCACTACCATAGCCTATGACTATTTTGCTTCTGAGCAAGTAGATGTGGCCATCATGGAAGTTGGCATGGGTGGACTTTTAGATAGTACCAATGTCTGTCAACCTATCTTGACTGGCATCACGACTATCGGATTAGACCATGTAGCGCTTTTAGGGGATAGCTTGGAAGCTATAGCAGAGCAGAAAGCTGGTATTATCAAACAAGGAATTCCCTTGGTGACAGGTCGCATTTCTCCAGAAGCCTTGTCGGTTATCGACCAGATTGCGAAAGCGAAACAAGCTTCTAGGCTTGCTTATGGGGAAGATTATCAAGTTAGCCATCATGAGAGTGTGGAGACGGGCGAAATCTTTGATTATTCAAGCTCAGTCAGACAAGGTCGTTTCCAAACAGGATTGCTTGGTTTGCACCAGGTAGAGAATGCTGGGATGGCGCTGGCCTTGTTAGATAGCTATTGCAAAGAGACTGGTCAAAAATTACCAGATAATGCTTTAGTGGCTCAAGCTTTGGAAGAAACAAGCTGGCCTGGACGCTTTGAAGTTGTTTCTAGAAGCCCTTTGATGATTTTAGACGGGGCTCACAATCCCCATGCTGTCAAGGCCTTGTTGGCTACCTTGGAAGAACGATTTGCTGATTATCACAAGGGAATCCTCTTTACTTGTATCAAAACCAAGGCCTTGGAGGATATGTTGGACTTGCTAGAAACTTTGTCCAATACTAAGATTACACTAACTCATTTTGAGGATAGTCGGGCGACGGATGAAAAAGTCTTGAAAGAGATAGCTGATTCTAGAAATCTCAACTACCAAAGTTGGCAGGAATTTCTAGACAAAAAATTATCAGAAAATGAAGAGAAAAAGACAGTTAGGATTATCACGGGCTCCTTATACTTTTTAGCCCAAGTGAGAACCTACCTAATGGAGAGGAAAAATTAGAATGGATACACAAAAGATTGAAGAAGCTGTAAAAATGATTATCGAGGCAGTTGGTGAGGATGCAAATCGCGAAGGCTTGCAGGAAACACCAGCCCGTGTCGCTCGTATGTACCAAGAGATTTTTTCAGGTCTTGGGCAAACTGCTGAAGAGCACCTGTCAAAATCCTTTGAGATTATCGACGATAATATGGTGGTAGAAAAGGATATCTTTTTTCATACCATGTGTGAACACCACTTTTTACCATTTTATGGTCGAGCTCATATTGCCTATATACCAGATGGGCGTGTAGCAGGCTTATCAAAGTTAGCTCGTACGGTGGAAGTATACTCTAAAAAGCCACAGATTCAAGAGCGTTTGAATATCGAAGTGGCTGATGCCTTGATGGAGTATTTGGGAGCCAAGGGAGCCTTCGTTGTCATTGAAGCAGAACATATGTGTATGAGTATGCGCGGTGTTCGAAAACCAGGAACTGCAACCTTGACAACAGTGGCTTGTGGTCTATTTGAGACAGATAAGGATCTTCGTGATCAAGCTTATCGTCTCATGGGACTTTAAAAATCCGCGTTAAGCGGATTTTTCTAGAAAGGACTAGTTATGGATCAACTGCGAATTAAAGACCTAGAAATTTTCGCCTTTCATGGACTTTTTCCTAGTGAGAAGGAACTGGGGCAGAAGTTTGTCGTTTCAGCCACCCTATCCTATGATATGACCAAGGCTGCGACAGACTTGGATTTAACTGCTTCTGTACATTACGGAGAACTTTGCCAGAAATGGACGACATGGTTTCAGGAAAATACTGAGGACTTGATTGAAACAGTAGCCTACAAACTAGTAGAGCGTACTTTTGAAACCTACCCTCTCGTTCAAGAGATTGAGCTGGAACTAAAAAAACCTTGGGCACCTATCCATCTACCGCTGGATACTTGTTCAGTAACCATCCACCGTCGCAAACAGCGTGCCTTTATCGCTTTAGGAAGCAATATGGGGGATAAGGCGGCTAATCTCAAGCAAGCTATTGACCAAATGCAAGCTCGTGGCATCCACATTCTCAAAGAGTCTAGTGTCTTGACGACCGAGCCTTGGGGTGGTGTGGAGCAGGATAGCTTTGCCAATCAAGTCATTGAAGTGGAAACCTGGTTGCCAGCTCCAATCTTGTTAGAAACCTTGTTAGAGATTGAATCAGAGATGGGACGGGTTAGAGAGGTTCATTGGGGACCTCGCTTGATTGACCTGGATTTGCTTTTTGTAGAGGACCAGATCATCTATACAGACGATCTCATCTTGCCTCATCCTTATATTGCTGAACGCCTCTTTGTCCTAGAATCACTCCAAGAAATAGCTCCGCATTTCATCCATCCAATACTGAAACAACCAATTCGTCACTTGTATCAAGAATTGAAAAAATAAGAAAACTCTAGTTTCCTAAGTATTTACAGAGGAGACTAGAGTTTTTAAAATAGGTCATTTTCTTCAGGGAGGAGAATAGTTTCCTTGCCATCCATATCTAGCACCAGAACTTTTGGTGGGTAGAGTGGATCAAAGGGGTGATTAAAATCAAAGTCAATCGTAGTCGAAAGGTGTTGACTTGAAAAACGGAAGGTGATGGAACCATCATTGTTCAAAAGTCGAAATTCGAGCTCATCTTCTAGCTCAAAAACATGCTTTAAAAAATGATCGATTATATACCAGATTGAATCGATAACATCGTCAGGTAAATTGGTCACTACACCGAAACTGGCACATCGTCTATGAGAATCTGTAAAAGCCATCCCTATCTCCTGATTGATTTTCTTATTATCATACTGCAAACTGCTAGAAAAATCAAGAAAAGTCAACTACCTTTAAAAAGATGAGAATGATTTTGAAATTTTTTCAACGAATCTTCATCAAATGCTTGAAAATGCTTACAATTAGTGGTAAAATGGAAGCAGTGGAATCATGAAAACAAAATTTTCAAAGTAGAAAGGAAACGGAATGAACACAGATGATACAGTAACAATTTATGACGTTGCCCGAGAAGCGGGAGTGTCAATGGCGACTGTCAGCCGTGTTGTCAATGGCAATAAGAACGTCAAAGAAAACACCCGTAAAAAAGTCCTAGAGGTTATTGAACGTCTAGATTATCGTCCTAATGCAGTAGCACGTGGTCTAGCAAGCAAGAAAACGACAACAGTTGGAGTCGTCATTCCAGATATCACAAATACTTATTTCTCTGCCCTTGCTAAAGGGATTGATGATATCGCGGAGATGTACAAATACAACATCGTCCTTGCCAATAGTGATGAGGATGATGAAAAGGAAGTATCTGTGGTCAATACTCTCTTTTCTAAACAGGTGGATGGCGTTATCTTCATGGGTTATCATTTAACTGAGAAGATTCGCTCAGAATTTTCACGCTCACGCACACCTGTGGTTCTTGCAGGAACAGTGGACGTAGAACACCAACTTCCAAGTGTCAATATTGACTATAAACATGCTACTGTTGATGCAGTCCGCCATCTCTTGAAACGAAATAAAAAAATTGCCTTCGTTAGTGGACCGTTAGTGGATGATATTAATGGCAAGATTCGCTTAGCTGGTTACAAAGATGCTTTGAAAGAAGCGGGAATTAACTACAGTGAAGGTCTTGTTTTTGAATCAAAATACCGTTATGATGATGGTTATGCCTTGGCAGAACGCTTGATTTCTTCTAAAGCAACAGCAGCGATTGTAACAGGTGACGAATTAGCGGCAGGTGTTTTGAACGGACTTGCTGACAAGGGAGTTTCTGTACCGGAAAACTTTGAAATTATCACCAGTGATGATTCACAAATCGCGCGCTATACTCGTCCAAACCTAACCACCATTGCGCAACCTTTGTATGACCTTGGTGCTATTAGTATGCGTATGTTGACGAAGATTATGCATAAGGAAGAGTTAGAAGAGCGTGAAGTTCTTTTGCCACATGGTTTGGTAGAACGTCATTCAACTCGTAAAGATTAACAAGAAGAGGTCGGGATAAAAATCCCGACCTCGCTTTTTAGTAGTAAAAACTTTTTGGTCAATGGTTCAAGTATCAAGTTGATGGTAGAAGGCTTGCGGGGGTGACTAGAAAACAAGATTTGATCTAGTAATTTATATCTCACCGACTTTTTTATACTCAATGAAAATCAAAGAGCAAACTAGGAAACTAGCCGCAGGCTGTACTTGAGTACGGCAAGGCGACGTTGACGAGGTTTGAATTTGATTTTCGAAGAGTATTATCCTTCCATATAGGCTCGTAATTCCTCTCCTGTAAGGCCAGCATTAATAGCAATGAGGAGTTTGAGACGAGCCTTTTGAGCATTGAGCTCTTTGACAAAGAAGACACCAGCCTTTTGTAGACAAACGCCACCGCCTTCATAGGCATAAACAGGTTCAGCAATCCCGTTAAAACAACGAGAAACCAAGGCGATTGGGAGTCCTTCTTGAATAAGGGCGTTCAATTTTTGTGATGTTTCCTTGGGGACATTTCCAGCACCAAAGGCCTGGATAATAAGACCATCTAGCTGGTCAACAGGAAGCAAATCAAGGAGTTCTTCTGTCATGCCAGCATAGACTGGAATAATTGGAACCAAGCCATGGATCCTATCAAGGTCAAAACGAACACGGGGTTCAGCTGTTTTGAAGTAGAGAATCTCGTGTTTCATGATGAGCCCAAGAGGGCCGTGGGTCGGCGTTTGAAAGGTACTAACATTTGTCGTATGCGTCTTGGTCACATACTTAGCAGCGTGGATTTCATCATTCATCACGACCAAGACACCCTTATCAGCAGCCTTATCGTCACTCGCTACGCGTAGGGCACTGAGATAATTGTAGACACCATCGCTTCCGAGTTCGTTGGAACTACGCATGGCCCCTGTTAGTACGATCGGTTTGTGAGGAACCTCCATGGTATCGAGGAAATAGGCAGTTTCCTCCAAGGTATCTGTCCCATGTGTAACTACGAAACCGTCATAATGATCAGACTCCTCTTTGATTTTTTGATAGAGGGCCAGCATATGCTTGGGTTTAATATGGGGACTTGGCAGATTAAAAAAGTCGAGGGCGTGGACTTCAACTCCTTCAAGTGGATTGGATACATGATTCATAGGGTTTTCTTGGCTAGTTACAACAGCGCCAGAGTCATCGGCTTGCATGGAAATAGTACCACCCGTATGTAAAACAAGGATTTTCTTAGGCATGATTTACTCACTCTTTCTGAAATGTGGTATAATCATTGTATCACAAAAGGGGAGAATGAGGTAGGATGGAAGTCAAAGCTGTTTTTTTTGATATCGATGGAACACTGGTCAACGATCGCAAGAGTGTTTTGAAATCCACTAAGGACGCGATTAAGATTGTGAAGGAACAGGGGGTGCTTGTTGGAGTAGCGACAGGGCGAGGACCTTTTTTTGTTAAGGATTTAATGGAAGATTTAGATCTGGATTTTGCCATAACCTATAACGGCCAATATATCTTTAATAAAGACAGAGTTTTGTTTACAAGTCCTCTTTCCAAGTCTCATTTACGGCAGTTGATCACCTATGCCAAAAAAGAGGGCAAGGAGATTGCTCTAGGGACCAAGGATGCCATGCTGGGTTCGAAAATCATGTCTTTTGGCCTAGGTTCTTTTTCTCAAAGGGTGAGTCGTTTTATCCCCTCTATGTTGACTCGTACAGTTAGTCATTCCTTTAATCGAATGGTGAGTAAGGTTGTTCCTCAGAAGGAAGAAGACTTGCTTCAGTTGATGAATCAGCCCATTTATCAAGTTTTGATGCTAATGACGCCAGAAGAATCTGAGAAAGCAGCAGCTGATTTTAAAGACTTGAAATTAACTCGTAGTAATCCTTTTGCAGCCGATGTCATCAACCAAGGAAATTCCAAGTTAGAAGGCATTCGCCGAGTCGGAAAAGAGTATGGTTTTGATCTCAATCAAGTCATGGCCTTTGGTGATTCGGATAATGACCTAGAAATGTTGGCGGGTGTTGGGATGTCAGTTGCTATGGGCAATGGTAGTAGCAGTGTCAAGGAAGTGGCGAAGCATATCACAACCAGCAACCAGCAAGATGGGATTCACAAGGCCTTGGAACACTTTGGTGTTTTGGCTTCAGAGAAAGTCTTTGTCAGCCGTGACTATCATTTCAATAAGGTCAAGACCTTCCACCACATGATGGATGAACGAACTCAGGAAGAACCAAAGGCTTGGGATTTAGAAGGTGCCACCCATAGAGCGGGATTTAAGATAGAAGAACTGGTCGAGTTTGTTCGAGCTGCTAGCTCTTCTGAAGAAGACTTCGAACGGGCAGTTGGACAGTTACACCAAGCATTGGATCAAGCAGCAGAGAAAGTAGTCAAGAAGACACCTGCTCAACAAGATTTGATAGGGCAAGTAGATGCCTTAATTGATACCTTGTATTTCACCTATGGTAGCTTTGTTTTGATGGGAGTGGATCCAGAAAGGATTTTTGATATTGTCCATCAAGCCAATATGGGTAAAATGTTTCCCGATGGAAAAGCTCATTTTGACCCAGTGACCCACAAGATCCTAAAACCGGATGACTGGGAAGAAAAATACGCTCCAGAGCCTGCTATTAAAAAGGAAATTGAGCGCCAGATAAAGGCCTATGAACGCCACAAGGAAAGAGAAGATAAAAAATAGGCGATCGCAGAGGAAGCCTGGAATGATATTTTGAGTTCCTAGCTCTAACTACGACATCAACAATTTATAAAAAAATGAGGTTAGGAGAAAAATCCCAACCTCATTTCTGTTTTTATTACAAAGTTTTATCCTTATCTCTAACGACGAGAAGGTCAACGCTGGTATGGCGTAGGATATATTCTGATGAAGAACCAACTAGCAGGCGCTCGAAAGCATTGAGCCCTGTTGCTCCAACCAAAATCAAATCAACCTTTTCTTTGTCTGGAATTGTTTTAGCTAAGAGAGTTTTAGGGTTACCCATCTCAATAACAACTTTTATGTCTGTGAGACCAGCATCTCTTGCACGCTTTTCGTATTCTGCCATCAAATCGTTGGCCTCTACTTGCAATTCTTCGTAAACTTCGGCATCAAATGTTGAGATGCTTTGAAGAGCACGTGTGTCAATGACATGGGCAATCGTTAGTTTTGCTTGGTTACGCAGTGCTGAATGAACCCCTTTGATGAAAGCCAAGTCAGCTTCCTTAGAACCGTCAACTGCTACCATGATATTTTCATAACGTTGTGTCATAGCAAAAACCTCCTCATTCTTATTATCTTCATTGTAATCCTTTTCACTAAAAAAGTAAAGTAAAAAACGATAGGAATATAGATACTTTTTGACTTTGACTTGGAGTTTGTTATAATAAAAATAGAAAAACTAAGAGGAAAAGATATGACAAAAGTCGCAGTATTATCAGATATACATGGCAATACAACAGCCTTAGAGGCTGTTCTGGCAGATGCTCAGAAGGCGGGGGTTGATGAGTATTGGCTCTTAGGAGATATCCTCATGCCTGGAACAGGACGAAAAAATATTCTCCAGAGATTGGACACTTTACCCATTACTCTTAGAGTTCTGGGCAATTGGGAAGATAGTCTTTGGCGAGCCTGTCATCGCAAGTTAGATGAAAGCAGACCGAGCCATCGCTACCTCTTGCGCCAGTGTCAGTATATTATGGAAGAAATTAGTAGCCAGGAGATTGAGGCACTGCAGGATTATCCTTTGCAAGTGCATCGCCAGTTTGGAGATCTGAAGCTAGGGATTAGTCATCACTTGCCTGATAAAAACTGGGGGCGAGAATTGATTCATATGGGAAAGCAAGAGGATTTTGATCGTCTTGTCACCAATCCAGAATGCGATATTGCCATTTATGGTCATATCCATCAGCAGTTTCTTCGCTATGGTAGTGGTGGTCAGCTTATCCTGAATCCAGGTTCGATTGGGCAACCCTTCTTTTTATCTGGGAATTTACGCAAGGACTTGCGGGCCCAATACATGATCTTAGAATTTGACGAAAAAGGTTTAAAAGATGCTGATTTTCGTCGTGTCGATTATGATATTGAGGCAGAATTACAGCTAGCCAAAGACTTAAATTTACCCTACTACCAAGTTTATTATGAAAGCTTGGTTAATGGGATTCACCATACCCATAATCAAGACTTACTTCATGAAATTGCTCAAGAACAAGGACATGATGCTGAGTTGGATGACTGGCTTAGTGGTAACTCTTGACATTACAACTACAAGAGATATAATAAATATAAGAAAAAGAACGAGTTAGTCTACTTAAAAAGGAGGAGAAGATGCAAATTTCAAGTCGATTTACCATTGCGACTCACATGTTGATTATTATTGCCCTAAAAGGGAAAGAAAGCAAGGTGACTAGTGATTTTCTAGCTAGTAGTGTTGGAGTCAATCCTGTCATTATCCGTAAGACCTTATCTCAACTGAAAAAAGCTGAGTTGATCTCAGTTGCGCGTGGAACTGGTGGAGCAGAGATTATCAAAGACCTAGAGGACATCAGCTTATTAGATGTTTACCAAGCAGTTGAATGCCTTGGAAAGACTGGACAACTCTTTAGTTTTCATGATAATCCCAATCCAGCCTGCCCAGTTGGTGCAAATATCCATGGAGTTTTAGATGAGAAATTACAAAAGATTCAGCTAGCTATGGAGCAGGAGTTGGGTCAAACCAGTCTTGCCCAAGTAGTGGCAGATGCAGAAGCAAGGATAGAGAAATAAGAGCTTCTAGAAAGAGGCGGAACGTAGACATACCCTATCAGTAATAAAAAAATTGCCCTTATAGAGGTTGGATACTATATAGTAAAAACTCTTAGAAATGCTGACATAATGCTATTTTTAAGAGTTTTTTATTTTCTCTAGTAAAAGAAAGAGATTGAAGCAACTTGATCAAAATGAACCTTTTTTAAAATCTGAAGAGGCGAGACACAAACATAATTTTAGTAGAATATTGAGTATAAATCTTTCCACAATATAGTGGATTGAAATAAGATATGAACAAATCGATTAGGAAAGTCAAAATAATTTTTAAAAATGTTTTAGAATTCGTAGCGTACTATTCTAAGTTCAATCTACTATAAAACGCATATTATCAAGTTTTTTTAAACATCTGATAATATGCGTTTTTCTGATTTTAAAGACTTTTATCCCAGCCTCTTTTTACATGTCTTTCTATCCAGTTGCTAGATTTATAGAAACCTTGGTTTATTGTTCCTTTCTTGACTTTAGGAAACTTCCAAGTCCAAGAAGGGACAGAATGCTGAATCCAACAAGAGCAAGAGGTGATTTGTTTTCAGTTCCTGTGTTTGGAAGGACTTTTTGTGCTGGTGAGTCAGTTCCAGATTGAGTTGCGTCAGTTTTGTTAGCTAGAGTTTGAGAGTTAGTTGCGTCAGTTTTGCTAGCTAAAGTTTGAGCGTTAGTTGAGTCAGACTGGTTAGCTAGAGTTTGAGCGTTAGTTGAGTCAGTTTTGCTAGCTAAAGTTTGAGCGTTAGTTGAGTCAGACTGGTTAGCTAGATTTTGAGAGTTAGTTGCGTCAGTTTTGTTAGCTAGAGTTTGCCCTTTAGCTTCTGGCTTGTCTGTATTTGTTTTAGGTGTGCTTGGTTGCACTTCTGGTTTTTCTTGGGTTGAAGGAAGTGCTGGAGACTCTTTAGTGATGCGCAAAACAGTAGCCGTAAGAGCGTTCAATTTCAAACCATTTTCTGTCCATGCCAGTCCTTGAGGCTTGGCAATGGCCAATGTTCCAGCTTGGTTTTCATCTGCAAGAACTTGGGCATTTCTCAAGTGGGCAAATTCAGATCCTAGAGTGAATTCGCGAGCTTTTTCGTCCGCATTGACAAAGACTGCGTAGATATCTCCATTTGGAGCAGTGATTTGGTAGCCAATCACTACGTCCTCTTTTTCCACACCATTTTGTCCTGGGACAGTAATGAGGCGGACACGTTCCTTGATATCTTCAAGACTCTTGAGTCGGAAGGCATCTGTTGATTGACGCAGAGCAATCAAACCTTTCATGTAGTTACGGCTCTTGACATTTTCAGGGAAAGCTTTACCATCAGTTGCCTTGGTCCAATCAAACTTGTTGACAGCATCACTTGAGTCGTAAGAGTCATGGATGAAGTAAGGATAGTCAAATGGATTACCATCCTTGTCACGAAGTAAGTGAGATTTATTTGGTACCTTATCCTCTGAAACTGGTGTCTTGTAAGCAGGGTCACGGAATTGTTTGGTACGTCCATATTCCTGCCCAGAGTGGATAAACGGAGTTCCTTGAGCTGTCAAGACCATGAGGTTTCCAAGTCGTAAACGACGATGAATTTCAGCATAGTTCTCAGCCTTGCTTGGGTCTTTTTTGATAGACTGGGCAATGATATCAAAGAGGGTCAAGTTATCATGGGCTGCGATATACTGGATAACATCTCCAGGACTGTCTGCTTCAAAGTTGGTTGGTTGAGCAATGAGATTTTTGAAGATGGTATTGATATCACGCTTGCCACCTGTGATAAAGGCAGGTTGACCTTCATTTGGATAACCTGACTTGAGGTTGTTACGGATGTCGTCTGAAAAGACAGCAACAGTATCTGTGTGTTTCATCCAATCCTGATCAGCAGGTCTAGTAGGCGTATTTTCATCACCAGAATAGGTTCTCCAACCTTCACCAAGCATGATGAGATTTGGATTGAGGGCGCGTGCAGCCTTGTAAGCTTCTTCGACAGAAGCTGCATCATGATCTCCCATCATATCGAAACGGAAACCATCCACTTTGTAGGTGTCAACCAGATACTTGATAGAATCTACCATGACGCGTTTAGACATGTAGTGGGTTGTTCCTAGACGACCACCACCAAAGCTAGTACGAGGTGTCCCGTCTGCATCCATGAAGTGGTAGTAGTTTGGCTCAAGATCTTCAAAGATATCGACATTGGCAGTATGGTTGTAAACTACGTCTAAGATAGCACCCATGCCACGTTTATGGATTTCGTTGACAAGGTTCTTAAATTCTGCGATACGTTTTTCTGGATCCTTAGGATTGCTTGAGTACATACCAGTCAATGAGAAGTAGTTTTGAGGGTCATAACCCCAGTTGTAGTTGCTATCGCTTGAAGCATAGGCGGACAAGCGTTCTTGGTTCTTCAATTCATTGACAAAGTAGTATGACAAGACTGGAAGGAGCTGGATATGGGTCACGCCCAAGTCTTTGAGGTAGTCTAGTTTTTCGATAAAGGCTTCAAAAGTACCAAATGGCTTAGTCAAATCTTTTGCGATGGCAGGATCTGAAGTGAAGTCACGAACGTGAGCCTCGTAGATAACAGCATCTTCGCGAGATTTGAAATTGCGAATCTTACCATAGGTCAAGTCTTGCGGCCCTAGTTTTGCTGGGTCTACAAAAGCAGCTTTAGCAACTTTATGGGCAGCATCTGTTTTTGCTAGATCGCTGTTCCAAGCTGCCAGAGATTTAGCATAAGGATCTAGTGCGAGAACAGTCTTGCCTTGGCGCTCGATTTGATATTGGTAGTAGTAGCCAGTATAGTTGCTGATGCCAAGACCAGAGTTTTCATTCAGAGTTTGTTTCCAGGTTCCTTTTTCTCCTTTTTCAAGGGCGACGGTTCCGACTACTTTTTCAGGATCTTTCTTATCGTAGACGACAACTGAAACCTTATCGGCACTTGGAGACCAAAGAGTCAGATCAACAAGTTTGCCATCTTCTTTAAGATTTGCACCGAGTGGACCGTCGTAACTGTAAGTCTCGTCTTTGAGACGCCAGCTTGAACGAGTTGTAAAACGGTCTGAATCATAGGCAACGGTGTAAGGGTTTTGAGTGTCAGAAAAATCACCGATGTAGGTTACTTTCTTACCTGCTTCATCAACTGTAACATCTGTGATTGTCACTTTATTTCCTTGGTGGTCAGTGATGTTGGAATGTTTAAGGATGTCTTCTTTTTTAGCCCCAACTAGGGTAGAAAAACTGCTTTCAATACGAGATTTAGCTACATGTTGGGCACCAGTCATACGGATATCGTGTACATAGTAAGGGTTGGTGTAGATGGTTTCGTCATCATCCTTAAGGAAGATTTGACTATGGTTTTTCAGGTCAGTAAATTTATAATCTTCTTTTCTGATTTTCACATCATCGCCTTTCTTGCTCTCATCTAATAGTAAAAATCCAAATTCTCTTGCGGCTTCATTGAGCGGAATATCGATGTAGCGTCCGTGTTTTCCACTTGCAGTAAAGTCTGTACCGTCAGGCCATTCACCATTGCTTGGAGTCTTCACATCTCCCCAGTACCAGAGGGATTTCTTGTCATAGTTGCCATCGGTGCGGAAATAGTTGACGCGGATCGTTCCCGCTGGCTGAGGTTGGTAGTTGTGGACTTTGTAGTCCTCATCTAGCCAAGCTTCATTCATCTTTGGAGAGAGGCGCTCTACTGAACGATCTCCAGTAAGGTTGTCCCCTTTGGTGTTGTTAATGAGGAAGCTGATTTTCTTGGCTTGCTCATTTTTTAGTTTGACATCTAGGTAGTAGCCGTAGTCGTCTTTCTTGGCATCCTTGAAAGACTGGGCGCCATTTGGCCAGTTCTCAGATGGTTTTTCAACATCATCCCAAGTCCAAAGACCTTGCGAATCTTGGTTTTCTTGAGGAAGTTTTTTGACATGGATACGGAAGTAGTTGTCTGCGATTGGGGTTTCAGATACAGTGTCTGCTGGCGAAGCTTTCTCAGCGGCTAGACTTGATACTTCTGTTTTATCGTCTTTATTGTTTGGAAGGCTTGGAGTAGCTTCAGTTGTAGTTGTTTCAGAAACTGCTACTGGTTCAGATGTTTTAGACTCTAGGGAAGCGTTTGCATCTTTGTGGTCCAAAATAGGCGTTTTTTCCTCAGCTTGGCTGGTTTCTGTAGTAGCTGGGTTTGCGCTAATAGCGCTTACATTTTCTTGCGTGCCAGGACTAGTTTCAGCTGCAGATACAGAAGGTGCTGTTAGGGCAAGGAGGATAAAGCTTGCTCCAATAAGGACAGAGCCAGTTCCGTTTTTCAGAGAACGGATGCTGTAAATCATTTTTTTATCTGGTTGAGATGACGTGTTTTTCATAGACACTCTCCTATCATTTATTTCTATCTTAGTATAGCACGGAGTAACAGTTTATGCAATCGTTTTCTTGAATTTTATAGATGAGAAATCAGACTATGTGAAAAATCATCCTCCATTAAAATCAAATCCCCTTTTTGTTGATAGTCTACTGAAGAAATATCCTAGCCTGAGTAAAAACATTGACATTGACCAGCTCATCAGTAGATCTTACTATATTCTAGCAAAGCAAGGAAAAAGTTTTTAGAGAGTGGGACAGAAATCGGTAATTCGTTAGAATTCGATTTCGTCATCCCACCTCCGCACAGTTGAGTAGGGCTGTAAAAGCTGATGAAATCAGCGTAGTAGAGTCCACTCAACCACTGCGTCTTGCTCGACAATCCAAAGACAATTGAGAGGCTAGGACTTTTGTCCCAGACTCATTGTTAAATGAAATAAAATCTCAACAAATTTACTAGAGAACTTAAGTCAATTTCTAGCAATTTTTTAGAATTCACAATGCATAATAGATTGAATCTAGAATAGTACATAACGACTGCTAAAAATATTTCTAGAAATTAGTTTGACTTTCCTAATCGAATTGTTCATACCTTATTTCAATCTATTATAGTGTTTTATATTTAATCTATCATACAACAAAATTATTGTAAATGAGCAAAAATTTATCGACAAGTGCGAATCCATTGTTGAAAGTAATACTCAATGAAAATCAAAGAGCAAACTAGGAAATTAGCCGCAGGTTGCTCAAAACACTGTTTTGAGGTTGTGGATAAAACTGATAAAGTCAGCTCAAAGCACTGCTTTGAGGTTGCAGATGGACGTTGACGCGGTTTGAAGAGATTTTCGAAGAGTATAAAAACGCATAATATCAAGTTTTTAAGATAACTGACATTATGCGTTTGTATATGTTTTAGTCTGCTTACTTGGTTATAAAACAGAGGCTTTTTTAAAGTTTACTAATGGAAAGAGTATTGAGTTCATTGACGACTTGTAGATTAGCCATGCGACCGACGTTCATAAGTTTCGGATGAACTAATCCTTCAATATCAAAGTTGGTAATGATGGCATCGTAACCCGCTTCCATGATTTCATTGACATTTAGTGTCGCTTTATCCCATGTTTCAAAGTGGATGTTTCTAGAGGTGTAAAATTGATAGAGTGAAATCAAAGCCTGAGGATGGGCAAAGTCAAACTCACTCAAAACAAGAACACGAACCTTGGTTTGGTGCTTTAGGAGTTGTTCCATTAGATCAGTTGCGTGGGTTAAAAGAGTATAGACTAGATGGATTACAGCGTGAAGCTGCTCCTTTTGTCCCAAGCTAGACTTATAGCGCATCATTTCAAAACTAGCTGCTTCGTAAAAATCTGGGAAGAACTTTTTAATCTTATTCAGTGCATAAGATTTGTTATGAGAAATGATAGATTCTGAGTTGATTTCTTGACGTTCTAGAAATGCAGTGTTATGCAAGTGCCAAATCAATTGATCGGTATTTGAAAAGTGGACATCAAACTGTCGGGTAAGATTGTCTAGGACATCTCGAGCTGAGTGATAGGAGTGATCGACTTTCTCATTGTCTTTCCGCGCCTCTAGGAAATCCTCGACCGTGAAGAAAATCCCCTCTTGAGTATAGGAGCTGAAAATTTGGTCAATAGTTGTAAAATCGAGTGTGATTCCAAGACGCTCACCAAGAGATTGCAATTCCTGCTGGAAGTTTGAAAGTTGACTAAAAATAGGGCAAAGAGAGTCAAACTCGATTTCCCCTTTAGGTCTCGGTAAAATCTTTGCTCGATGGAGATTGACTGCAATTTGTATCTTCAGCTGAAACATATTTTGGTAGGTGATGGGATAGCCTGTTACCTTGGCAAGAAAAGTCACAAGTTCCTCTACATCTTCAGAAGACAGATCAAATGGCCATTTGAAGAAACCATAGGCTTCATGGAAATACTGGGCAAAAAAGAAGCGAATGTCTCTTTCGTCTCCAATAATTGAAATAGGCGTCACCTTGAGCTTGAATTTATATTTTGGCTGCAGAATATTATTGATTTCAGCAACCTTCTTACGAAGTGAGGGAAGAGAAATGTCAAGCGTTTGAACTAGGTGCTTGAAAGTAAATGGTTCTTCTAATAGGAAGAAAGCTCTGAGTACCTGAAAATTAACAGACTCTTGCAAAACGTGTCTATAAATTCGCTCAATACCAAAATTATGTTCGTTCGTCAGTCTGATACCAGCGGTTGATGATAGAATATCAAAACAAGAAAGTTGCTCGCGCATTTCTTTAATATCGCTTTTGATGATGCGTCCATTCAAATCTAGAATATCGGCCAAGGTGTCAATATGAATCCATTCTTGGTTCTCAAATAAGTATTCTAGAATTTTTAATTGTCTCTGTTCTTTGTGAGATAATAGTTCTCTCATAGAAAATACTCCTTGAAAATATAATGTATTATAAACAAAAAAAGATAAAAAAATTATCAGGGCTTTTTTCTATTATAGCATGTTTTCGGAAAAAATTTTTAAAATTCGTTTATAAATTATCAATTTTTATAATAATTTTACTAAAAAAATCGAAAATTTGGAAATGATTTGCATCAAATGTTTTTTTTTTTTCTAAAAGGAGCAAAAGACTTGACTATGTTGATACCATATTTTATAATAGCAACGTATGTAAAACACATGCGACTCTAATAAAAAATAAATAGGAGATAAGAATGTATTTTAATCGTAAAAATGCAGAGCAGAAGAACTGGCGTATGATTAAAAAAGGAAAACAT
>NZ_JWAJ01000109.1 GCF_001068775.1 Streptococcus pseudopneumoniae | reverse complement strand
AATTTTTATCAGACTAACTTCCACTTCTACTAGCGGTGGAACTTAGTTTGGGAATTTAGCCTTTTTTGCAGGGGGGATAATTTGAAAATCCTTCCAATTTACTTTCGAAATCTATAAAATATCTAATGTACTAGTAATTTACCCAATTGGTACACTCAAAGTTCCAAGTTTTTCCTCTTGAAACCTTCCGCCTGCCTATTAAATATAAAAGGTGCTTTCTACATTTTCCTTCTGTCACTTCTTGCATTTAAAAAGCAACAACACCGTAGGATGAAGATTCTACCGTCTTTTAATTGGCAATAAACAAGATATTTAGCAATAATCCTTTCTAGTTATCATCGATTAAATCTCATTTAAAAAAACTAATATGTGTAGTTATCTAAAACCTCTATCTATTTTTCTTAAACAACACAAAAACGCTCTAGACGTAAAAATAGTTGTTATCCTAGTTGATTAAAAAAATCTCTGATTTCCTCATCTTTTATAAAATAATATATAATTTTCCCCTCTCTTCTAGTATCCAAGATGTTTTGATTGGCTAGTTTACGAAGATGGTGGGAGGCAGATGCCATACTGAGATCTAGTAAACAGGCTATATCACAGACACAGAGTTCTTCAACAGCAAGGAGATAAAAGATGATATTTATCTGTTTATTATCGGTAAACTTTGTTAAAATGCGAAGTGATTTTTGGACTTTTTCCTTTTCAAGGTAGTTCATTGCGGTTGTAACATTTTGTTGATTTATAATATTCACTTGGCAGATACTATCTTTTTTCATAATATTTTCTCCTAGCCTAACATAGTCCATAGCATGTCAAAGCTGTTGTTTTCAATCAGGATATACATCCCCAATCCTAAATAAACAACGGCAATAAACCATCTGCTATATTTTTCCAAAGTTTCTCCAACAGAAGGGACTTGTGCCAATTTTTGGGCAGAAAAAACCAAGAGATAAATCATGACTAGAAAGGTAAGTAAAGCCACTATCAAATTCGCTAAATTTAAGGTAATAAAATATGGGACAAAAACACCAATATTGTCAGCACCACAACTTGCAAAAGTAATCATAGCGACTAGAAAAATCAGGTTTTTATTGTCTTTTCGCAAACCATCTTTTGCAATAGCTTTTCCATCAGAATCTCCTAAAAGCAAAACTTTGAGTCCTAGGAAAATTGGAATCAAACCGAGCAAACCTAAAATCTCTTTACTAGGAATATAATTTAAGACAAATGCAAAAAGTAAACTTAGCAATATTAGACTAACAGAGCCTAGAAATTGTCCTAAATAGATGTTAATGATGTCTTTTCTGCTTTTTCTTTTGGCAAAAAATAACATTAGGATAATAAGTAAGTCTACGGCTGTCCCAGAATACAGGATTATTGAAGTAACAACATTTTGAATCATAAAACACCTCATTCAAATATATTTTTGAATGTATTTTAACATTAAACTTTGTAGATGTCAACTTCAGCTCCATCAAAATATAGATAAGAAGGTAGTGTACCAAACATTAAAAAGCTCTGCCATCGAAATGATAGCAGGGCTTAATTTCAATATCTAAATGATATATTTATCTAAAAAAGGTAGAGATTGAACTGAAATATAGTAAAATTAACAAAAGAAAAAACGCTTGGAATCAGCGTTTTTCTTATGTATTGATTCGTATTGAATGCTTACTTCACTTCTGTAAACACAACGTGTTTGCGAAGTTTTGGTGAGTATTTCTTCAATTGAAGACGGTCTGGAGTGTTACGTTTGTTTTTAGAAGTAAGGTACAAGCGTTCACCAGATTCTTTGTGTTCAAGTGTAATATTTACGCGCATGGTATCTCCCTTCTATTATTCAGCTGATGCAGCTTTAGCGATTTTACGTCCTTTGTAGTATCCTTTAAGTGATACACGGTGAGAACGTGAGTAATCTCCAGTAGTTTCGTCAAAGTTTACAGATGGAGCTGTTACTTTGTAGTGTGTACGACGTTTGTTTTTCTTCGCTTTTGAAGTGCGACGTGCAGGTACTGCCATTTTGATTTCTCCTTTTAAGATATAAATTCAGTTAGGTTTGATTTTCATCAACTTTAATAGTATATCAAAACTTTTTTGTAAAGTAAAGTTACTTGACAAAAAAAGATTAAAAAATTTTCCTATCCAATCTGCTGGATAGGAAAATAGATTAAATATCAATCTCGAATGCTTCATCAATGGTTTCTGAGACGTATTTCCCGTCTTTTTTTCGTTGTTTGACGCATTCGGTGAGAAGATACTCGATTTGCCCATTGACTGATCGGAAGTCATCTTCTGCCCATGATGCGAGTGCAGCGTATAGCTTATTCGAAAGTCGAAGGGGGATTTGCTTTTTTTTAGCTTCTGCCATTTCTAATAAAGGCTTCCTGTATTGACAATTGGTTGTGCATCATGATTGCCACAGAGAACGACTAGGAGATTTGAAACCATTGCTGCTTTACGCTCTTCATCTAGTTCAACCAACTCTCCTTCATTGAGACGTTCCAGTGCCATTTCAACCATTCCTACAGCGCCGTCTACAATCATCTTACGTGCATCAATAATGGCTGATGCTTGTTGGCGTTGAAGCATGACAGCTGCAATTTCCGGTGCATAAGCTAGGTAAGTAATACGTGCCTCAAGAATTTCCAAACCAGCATCCTCTACACGACTTTGGATTTCTTCACGAATACGGTTAGCTACAATTTCGCTAGAGCCACGGAGACTTCCTTCATCGGCTTGCCCATCACCCGTAGTATCCACATTCGGAGACACATCGTAAGGATAGATGCGGACAATATTACGGAGTGCACTATCACACTGCAATGACAGATATTCTTTGTAGTTATCAACGTTGAAGACTGCTTTGGCTGTATCGACAACTCTCCAAGTTACCGCGATGCCGATTTCTACAGGGTTCCCTAAGCAATCGTTAATCTTTTGACGGGAATTGCTCAAAGTCATAACCTTGAGGGAAATCTGTTTCTTGCCAATTTCAAGGTTTACATCATTGCCATTTGATGATTTCATCCCTGAAAAAGGGGATTTTGTGCTAACATCACCACTTTGACCTAGTCGAGTGTGGTTTGCAGGATTGACCGCTATACTGAAGGGATTGACAAAGTAAAAACCAAGTTCTTTAATGGTACCCGTATAGTTACCAAAGAGGGTCAAAACCAGAGCTTCCTGAGGTTTAACAACTTTTAAACCAGCATGAGCTAGAGCTGAAATTAAGATTAATAAAAGCCCGATAATAATTCCAAAAATATTTTCCGAACCAGCACCCATTATAAATATAAGGAAACCAAGTACGAGTGCCAACTCAATGAGTACCAATGCTACTACACCATTTGGTTTTGAATTGATTAGTTTTTCAGTCATCAGAATGACCTCCTATATTTGATATCTAAATGATATCACTTTAATTTATAAAGTCAAGAAATAAATGCAAAATTTTTAAAGAAAATATTTCTGTATAGAATTTTCTGAAAATTCAAGAATTTTCTTCTGTTCATTGCTTTTAAAATGTGCTATAATGATACAAACTGAATTGGGAGGGAACAAATGACAGAATTAGATAAACGTCACCGCAGCAGTATCTATGACAGCATGGTTAAATCACCAAACCGTGCCATGCTTCGTGCGACTGGTATGACAGATAAGGACTTTGAAACACCGATTGTGGGAGTCATTTCGACTTGGGCAGAAAATACACCATGTAATATCCACTTGCATGACTTCGGTAAGCTTGCAAAAGAAGGTGTCAAATCTGCTGGTGCTTGGCCTGTGCAGTTTGGAACCATTACGGTAGCAGACGGGATTGCCATGGGAACGCCTGGTATGCGCTTCTCTCTAACGTCTCGTGATATCATTGCGGATTCTATCGAAGCTGCTATGGGCGGTCACAACGTGGATGCCTTTGTGGCTATCGGTGGTTGTGACAAGAACATGCCTGGTTCTATGATTGCCATTGCCAATATGGATATCCCAGCTATTTTCGCTTACGGTGGTACTATCGCCCCTGGAAAACTGGATGGCAAAGACATCGACTTGGTTTCTGTATTTGAGGGAATCGGAAAATGGAACCACGGTGATATGACAGCTGAGGACGTGAAACGTCTCGAATGTAATGCCTGCCCTGGCCCTGGTGGTTGTGGTGGTATGTATACTGCCAACACCATGGCGACTGCTATCGAAGTTTTGGGGATGAGCTTGCCAGGTTCTTCTTCTCACCCAGCAGAATCTGCTGATAAGAAAGAAGACATAGAAGCAGCTGGACGTGCTGTAGTTAAAATGCTTGAACTCGGTCTCAAACCGTCTGATATCTTGACTCGTGAAGCCTTTGAAGATGCTATCACTGTAACTATGGCTCTCGGTGGTTCTACAAATGCCACTCTTCACTTGCTTGCCATTGCCCATGCCGCAAATGTTGACTTGTCACTTGAGGACTTCAATACGATCCAAGAGCGTGTGCCTCACTTGGCCGACTTGAAACCTTCTGGTCAGTATGTCTTCCAAGATCTCTACGAAGTTGGTGGTGTGCCTGCGGTTATGAAATATCTCTTGGCGAATGGCTTCCTTCATGGAGACCGCATTACATGTACTGGTAAGACAGTTGCTGAGAACTTGGTTGACTTTGCAGACCTTACACCAGGTCAAAAAGTTATTATGCCACTTGAAAATCCAAAACGTGCGGATGGTCCGCTTATTATCTTGAACGGGAACCTTGCCCCTGATGGCGCGGTTGCTAAAGTATCAGGTGTTAAAGTGCGTCGTCACGTTGGTCCAGCTAAGGTCTTTGACTCAGAAGAAGATGCTATCCAGGCCGTTCTGACAGATGAAATCGTTGATGGCGATGTTGTCGTTGTTCGTTTCGTTGGACCTAAAGGTGGTCCTGGTATGCCTGAGATGCTGTCACTTTCATCAATGATTGTTGGTAAAGGTCAAGGAGACAAGGTTGCCCTCTTGACAGACGGCCGTTTCTCTGGTGGTACTTATGGTCTGGTTGTTGGACATATCGCTCCTGAAGCTCAGGATGGTGGACCAATTGCTTACCTTCGTACAGGCGATATCGTTACAGTTGACCAAGATACCAAAGAAATTTCCATGGACGTTTCCGATGAAGAGCTTGAAAAACGCAAGGCAGAAACAACCTTGCCACCACTTTATAGCCGTGGTGTTCTCGGCAAGTATGCCCATACCGTATCTTCTGCATCACGTGGTGCCGTTACAGATTTCTGGAATATGGAACAATCGGGTAAAAAATAAGCAAATCAAAAGCAAGCTTAAACTAGCTTGCTTTTTGTATTTTTCAAAATAGATAACTATCGTGGAGGTAGCCCTAGAGCTATACGCCCATAACGACTAATACGTGTAATCTTCCAAGCTGGAGACCAAGTAACCTCAACCTTGACATCCTCAATTCCTTCAATCTGTTTCAGACCTGCCACAATTTTAATAGGTAAACTTTCTGCACAGTCACAGGCAGTATCCGTGAAGGTCATAACAACTGTACAAAGTCCATTTTCGTCCAAGTCAATCTCGTAAATCAATCCAAGGTTGTATACATCTAACTCTACATCTGTATCATAAACTTTTTCGAGCACTTCAATGATTTGATTTCCTAATGCTAAAGCACGGTCATTAATCTTGATGTCTTCTCTCATTACATTCCCTCCATTTTCTGACTGCACCTATTTTCTCATAATTCTGACAATTTGGCAAGTTTTTCCCAATCAAGACGTGATCCGCCATAAAAACGAAAGTCTAGAGATTGCCATAGTTGAGCCAAACTACCCAAAGATCTAACAACCTAGAGTAAGACGATATTACCATAGGTTAGAGAGAGAAGCTTAGAGAATGAATTATTTTCTAAGAAGTACTTTCTAAAAAGAAAAAGTAGAGAACGGTCATCTCTACTTTTTAAATATTATTTTGACTTCACAGGCTTATCTGCCAAGGCCTTGATAGCTGATGCTATCGTTTCTGCGTAGAGCTTAGCACCCTCTTCTAATTTGGTATTATCACTTCCAAAGTGAACCTGGTCAGTTCCTTTCCAGATATCTGGATTATCTTTGGATACTTGGTTCCAATCTGCAATTTCAATGTAAGGATACTTTTGAGCAACTTCACGCGCATAGCTAGCATATTGTTCTACATAAGGCTGAGTTGCTTGAGTTGTATCACCCTCATAAGGTGTTATAAGTACAAGTTGATGCCCCTTAGGTAGATTTGTTATCAAAGAATCGATATCAGCCTTATAATCCTCAGGATTATTCACTCCAGTAGCAATAACGACTATTTTAGGGAGGACTTTATTCTGACTGTGGTTGAGCATAATAGCATTGGCTTGCTTGGTATTTCTGCTTATTTGACCATCTGTCTGAGCGTCTGGTAGAACCTCTTTAAGTCCAGGTGTTGCACGCAAGGTTACAGAATCTCCAATGATGGATACACCTTCGGCAATATTGTAGCGACTGGCTTCTGCTTGATCCGCCATGGTTTTTGTACGGGTAATATTGGTTTGAGCTTGATTGAGGCCATTTACCATCAAATCCGTTTCAAAAGCACCGACTTGGGGAGCTATGAGCATCACAATCAGTGTCAGCAAGCTAAGAAAACCGACGCTCCCCGTAAAAATTGGTTGAATATGCGGAATTTCTTTTACCTTTTGCAATAAGCTAGTGTTCTTCCCGGCAATGAAAGGTTCAATCACATAGAAAGAAAGGCTTGCAAAGAGATAAGAAAAGATAGTAGTGAGAATCACTGCCGGTAGATTGCTCATCAACTGAGAGAAAATGATATAAAACGGCCAGTGGAAAAGATAAACAGCATAGCTGGTATCAGCTAAGAAGCTAATTACCTTGGGTTCTTCAATCGTCGGAGTTTTCTCATGTAAAACTCGTGCTGCAACAATCATCAAAAGGGCAGCTAAACTTGCCAACAAGAAGCCAAGCAAGTAGGCAAAGAGATAATTGAATTTCACAAAGAAGGTCAATAAGAGTAAAACTCCGAGACCAGCCCCAAATACTAGCAAGGTCTGTTTCAAGTCTAGGGTTTGATTCAAACGTTTGAGAAGAGGTGTCGTTTGACGAACACCTACCAAAGATGCCAAAATACTGCCTAGAAAGAAAGGATAGACGTGAGTAAAGCTAGAAAAGTAAAGCGTCGAGTAGGAACTAACGATAAAGCTACCGATAAACATTGAAAGAAAACCGATGATAAAGACAGCTGATGATATAAGAAAGACAAGCCCTCTTAATTGTCCAGATGATTTTACCTGCTTGGACAAGAACCAAACCGCCAAGCCCCACAAGATATAGTAATGAACCTCAACCGCCAAGCTCCAATTATGAACAAACAAATGAGGAATGAACTGCGATTCATAACTTCCCCCTGTTAACATTTCATAGAAGTTAGTCATAAAACCAAGAACACCAGCTATCTGACTACCAATCCCGGCTATATAATCTTGGCGAACCAAGAAAGTAAAAGGCATAACGACCAGGATCATCAAGACGACTGGAGGGAAAATACGATAAAAACGTCTCCTGAAAAATCCTAGGATATCAATCTTACCTTTTTGTCCAAATTCTTCTAACAGGAGTGACGTAATTAGAAAACCTGAAAAGGTGAAGAAGACGTCAACCCCGAAGAAACCTCCTGGGAAAACCGTCTGAAAAAAATGGTACAAGAGTACCAAGAGTAAGCCTGTAATCCTAATCAAGGAAAACCATTTAATACGCATACGAGTTTATTCTCCGTTCATTAGAGTAGTAAAAAAACCATCTAATGTTCATTCCATACTACCTTTATTTTATCAAAAAAAGAAGAAAAATCCTAAGAGAAAACTTAGGATTTCAGAACGAAGACAAACGTCATTTTTGGCGTTTGTCTTTTTTACTTTTCAAAAATATGTTGTCTCATCATCTGATATTCCATCCGAAAATCTGTATTTGAGAAAAATAAAAAGGGATATTTCCTATCCATTTCACCAGTTTTTTGATATTTAAACACGCCAAAGTAAGCCCAACCTGATCCTCCATTTTGGACTTTCATTTCTCTCTAGTGTATCTCAAATTATGATACTCCTTAGCCGTCCCAAAGAGCCGTTCAATTGTTTCTTTGCGCTTCTTATAGAGCTCTTTCATTTCTCTTTGGTGACGAATCTCCTCACAAAATTCAAGGGCATCTTTCCAGACATGTCTCGTTACTACTTTTTGATGATTTTGGCTTTGGGTACAAACGGATAATAAAGGACAGGCAACACATACTTTCGGATTACTCTTATACTTCTCGAGTGGTAGTGTGATAGCTTAATACTTGATTCTCTGGACAAATATAAGAGTCATCACTTGCATTATAAACAAAATTACTAGGCCTTAAGTTCCCCTTTACTCCCTTTGGACGAGTATAAGGGAAGAC
>NZ_JWAJ01000108.1 GCF_001068775.1 Streptococcus pseudopneumoniae | reverse complement strand
GACCAAGCTTGAAGTACCTTCACTTGGGATTGAGGTGGAGTCTACCTTAGTACCTACTGCGATAATTTCGGAAACGGGCGCGGTCGTCACTTCATTAGAAACCTGCTTGCGATTATCCTTGCCATCTACAGTCGTCACTTCCGTTAAGATCGTGCGCTCACCTGCGACGCCTGCTCGAACAACACGAGTTTGACCCTTAAGTAAGTCTGGATCGTCCTGATGAAGAGTGTCATAAGCAACGGTTTCTGTCGTCACCTCTAACTCTGGCTTAACCTCGACCAAGCTTGAAGTACCTTCACTTGGGATTGAGGTGGAGTCTACCTTAGTGCCTACTGCGATTATTTCAGAAACTGGTTCTAAGGTTACAGTGTTGGATTTGACTTGGCGGTCTTACTTACCATCTACAGTCGTGACTTCCGTTAAGATCGTGCGCTCGCCTACAACCCCTGCTCGGACAAGGCGGGTTTCACCCTTAAGCAAGTCTGGATCGTCCTGATGAATAGTGTCATAAGCAATGGCTTCTGCCGTAACTTCAAGTTCTGGTTTCACCTCTACCAATCTTGGAGTGCCTTCGCTTGGAATAGAAGTGGACTCTACCTTAGTGCCTACTGCGATGATTTCGGTAACTGGTTCTTGGGTAATACTATTAGATTTGACTTGGCGGTCTTCCTTGCCATCTACGGTCGTAACTTCCGTTAAAATAGTACGCTCACCGGCTACGCCTGCTTGGATAATACGAGTTTGGCCCTTAAGTAAGTCTGGATCGTTCTGATGAATAGTATCATAGGCAACGGATTCTGTCGTCACTTCCAATTCTGGTTTATCTTCAACAAGACTTGGAGCACCTTCGCTTGGAATTGAAGTGAATTCGACCTTAGTACCTACTGCTATGATTTCGGTAACGGGCGCGGTCGTAACTTCATTAGAGACCTACTTGAGATTTTCCTTGCCATCTACAGTCGTCACTTCCGTTAAAATAGTGCGCTCACCTGCTACTCCTGCTTGAATGACACGGGTTTGTCCCTTGAGCAAGTCTGGATCGTCCTGATGAAGAGTATCGTAAGCAACTGCTTCTGTCGTCACTTCAAGCTCTGGCTTCACCTCGACCAAGTTTGGAGCACCTTCACTTGGAATTGAGGTAGATTCTACCTTGGTGCCTACTGCGATGATTTCGGTAACTGGTTCTCGGGTAACACTATTAGATTTGACTTGACGGACTTCCTTGCCATCTACAGTCGTCACTTCCGTTAAAATAGTGCGTTCGCCTGCTACTCCTGCTATGATGACACGGGTTTGTCCCTTAAGCAAGTCTGGATCGTCCTGATGAAGAGTTTCATAGGCAACTGCTTCTGTCGTAACTTCCAATTCTGGTTTATCTTCAACAAGACTTGGAGCACCTTCGCTTGGAATTGAAGTGGATTCTACCTTGGTACCTACTGCGATAATTTCGGTAACGGGCGCGGTCGTAACTTCATTAGAGACCTGCTTGCGAGTTTCCTTGCCATCGACAGTCGTAACCTCGGTTAAGATGGTACGCTCACCTGTTACTCCTGCCTGGAGAACTCGGGTTTGACCCTTAAGCAAGTCTGAATCGTCCTGATGAAGAGTATCGTAAGCAACGGATTCTGTCGTAACTTCCAATTCTGGTTTATCTTCAACAAGACTTGGAGCACCTTCGCTTGGAATTGAAGTGGATTCTACCTTGGTACCTACTGCGATAATTTCGGAAATTGGCTCCAAGGTTACAGTATTGGATTTGACTTGGCGGTCTTCCTTGCCATCTACAGTCGTCACTTCCGTTAAAATAGTACGCTCACCGGCTACGCCTGCTCGAACAACACAAGTTTGACCCTTAAGCAAGTCTGGAGCATCCTGATGAATAGTATCATAGGCAACGGATTCTGTCATCACCTCTAACTCTGGCTTGACCTCGACCAAACTTGAAGTACCTTCACTTGGAGTTGAAGTGGATTCTACCTTAGTGCCTACTGCTATGATTTCAGAAACTGGTTCTAAGGTTACAGTGTTGGATTTGACTTGACAGTCTTCCTTACCATCTACAGTCGTGACTTCCGTTAAAACAGTGCGCTCGCCTACAACCCCTGCTCGGACAAGGCGGGTTTGACCCTTAAGCAAGTCTGAATCGTCCTGATGAAGAGTATCGTAAGCAACTGCTTCTGTCGTAACTTCAAGCTCTGATTTCACCTCGACCAAACTTGGAGCACCTTCACTTGGGATTGAGGTAGAGTCTACCTTATCTGCTTGTAGGGAATGAGGTTTTGTATCTTCAGTCTTAGAAATTTCCTCATTTTCTCTTACAAAGTAATAACCTGTAAATTCATAACCCTCAATCCTTTCTGGACTAGGCAAAAATTCTCCTACAACTGTTTTGACAAGAGCTGGACGAAGCTCCACTAAGTTCTCCAAGGCAGAAACCGATAGAGCAGTCCCACCCACAGCCAAAACTGTCACTAGAAAGAGAGAGGCTCCCTTTCTCTTTTTAATGAGAGTGAGCGAAACTAACAAGATTCCTGTACCTAGCACAGGCAGGATAGCATTTGAAAACAAGCCAGTATCCGGTAACTTCGCAGTAGATTTACGGTAGACGAAGTAATAATCCTTACCTTCCTCCACTTGGATAGCATTCTCTTCAAACCAACGTAGTTCAGCCTTCAAAGATTCAGGCAAGCCTTTATCTTCTACATAGTGTGACACTAGCTGAGGAATCCTTTCCTCTGCAAGCACAGTATTTCCACTTGTGCTTACAAAAAATAAACTCGTTCCTAATAAGACGGAACAAGTTCCTACTGCATACTTTCTCAAAGAAAAGCGTTGTTTTGCTTTAAAATGATGTTGTTTCATGATAAACTCCAATTTCGTATCTATTCCTTCTCACAGTATATCAAAAATAGTAAACGCCTACAAAAGATTTGAATAATAAAATTGCCATATCTAGCTTCTTTATCCAATTTTAAAGAAATCCATCCGTATCCTTTGTAAACATTCACAGTAAGAACGTAATTTCCTCCCAGAAGTTCTTCTATTATCTGCTACTTAATAAAAATCTATAGTGAATGAAAGTAGGAGGCCGATGAAGCTTAAAGAGTCTAAATTTCTAGATTCTACAAAGCAAAAACCACAAGTAAACTCAGTCTTACTGACTTCACTTGTGGTATGTTTAATAAATATCTTTACTGAATTCTAGCAGAACTCCACAGCCGTTTTCCTATCTCTTTTTCACCGACATTAAGGATATATCTCGCAAACTAAAGTAAGCAAGGACCAGCATGGCTACTGTGATAAAGAATTCTGTTGGTAGCTGAAAGATTTGCAGGATGGACAACATGAGCAAAATCACGAGGGAAACGAGACCAAAAACAAGAATTACAATATTAACCGTTCCCTTGATACTTTGAGGTGTCGCAAATATATAGAGTAAGAGTAATAAAATCCCTATGATTAAATAGACCATTTTCTGCTCTTTCTAGCTCTTATTCAGCTGATTTTTTCTTTTTGTTTGCTTTCTCACGTTCTGCCTTGTTAAGGATTTGTTTACGCAAACGGATAGATTCTGGCGTTACTTCCATGTATTCATCGTCGTTCAAGAACTCAAGTGATTCTTCAAGAGTCAAGATACGAGGAGTCTTGATAACAGCTGTTTGGTCCTTAGTAGCTGAACGGACGTTGGTCATTTGTTTAGCCTTAGTGATGTTAACTGTCAAGTCGTTTTCACGAGAGTTTTCACCGATGATCATTCCTTCATAAACCTCAGTACCTGGGTTGACAAAGATCGTACCACGTTCTTCGATAGACATGATTGAGTAAGTTGTAGCCTTACCAGCATCGATAGAAACAAGGGCACCACGGTGACGTCCACCAATTTCCCCTGGAATCAATGGTAAGTATTGGTCGAAGGTATGGTTCATGATACCGTAACCACGAGTCATTGACAAGAACTCAGTTGAATATCCAATCAAACCACGCGCAGGAACAAGGAAGACCAAACGAGTTTGACCATTACCAGTTGAAATCATATCCAACATTTCACCCTTACGTTCAGAAAGACTTTGGATAACAGATCCTTGGTATTCTTCTGGAGTATCGATTTGAACACGTTCAAACGGTTCGCATTTGACACCGTCGATTTCTTTTACGATAACTTCTGGACGAGATACTTGAAGTTCATAACCCTCACGACGCATTGTTTCGATAAGGATTGACAAGTGCAATTCTCCACGTCCTGAAACAGTCCATTTATCTGGTGAATCAGTTGGGTCTACACGAAGGGAAACGTCTGTTTGCAATTCTGCCTGCAAACGTTCTTCCACCTTACGAGAAGTTACCCATTTACCTTCTTTACCAGCAAATGGTGAATTGTTGACCAAGAAAGTCATTTGAAGAGTTGGCTCATCGATGTGTAGGATTGGAAGAGCTTCAACTGCGTCTGTCGGAGTAATGGTTTCACCGACAAAGATGTCTTCCATACCTGAAACGGCAATCAAGTCACCTGCTTTTGCTTCTTGGATTTCACGACGTTCCAAACCAAAGAAACCGAAGAGTTTTGTAACACGGAAGTTTTTAGTTGTGCCATCCAATTTAGAAAGGGTAACTTGATCCCCAACCTTTACACTACCACGGAAGACACGACCGATACCGATACGTCCAACAAAGTCATTGTAGTCCAAAAGTGACACTTGGAATTGCAAAGGCTCATCTGAGTTATCTACTGGAGCTGGGATATGGTCGATAATCGTGTCAAAGATTGGTGCCATAGTAGCTTCTTGGTCAGCTGGATCATCTGACAATGAAGAAGTTCCGTTGATCGCTGAAGCATAAACCACTGGGAAATCAAGCTGGTCGTCATCTGCACCAAGCTCGATGAACAGTTCCAAGACTTCGTCCACTACTTCTGCTGGGCGAGCTGATGGTTTATCGATTTTGTTGACAACCACGATTGGGACAAGGTCTTGTTCCAAAGCTTTTTTCAAAACGAAACGAGTTTGTGGCATTGTTCCTTCGTAGGCATCTACGACCAAGACAACACCGTCAACCATTTTCATGATACGCTCAACTTCTCCACCAAAGTCCGCGTGTCCTGGTGTATCCATGATGTTGATACGAGTTCCGTTGTAGGCAACGGCTGTATTTTTAGCAAGGATGGTAATTCCACGCTCTTTCTCGATATCGTTCGAGTCCATAGCACGCTCAGCCAATTCAGTACGTGCATCAAGCGTTTCTGACTGTTTCAATAATTCGTCAACGAGGGTTGTTTTCCCGTGGTCAACGTGGGCGATAATCGCAATGTTACGGATATCTTCTCTTAATTTTGTCATGATTTCCTCTATTATATTCAAAAATTTATTTTCTAACTGAACGATTATACCACAATTTTAAGCAAATGACTTAATTCAAGTAAGTGTAAATGTTTTCAAAAGAAAATTCATTCCTTCTCTTTTCTTTTCAAAAATCCCGACTTGTGATAAGATAGGCTGGTATGCGTTTAGATAAATTATTAGCCCAGGAAAAAATCAGTCGAAAAGCTATGAAACAAGCTCTTCTGAAAAAAGAAATCTTTGTAGATGGATACCCTGCTCGTTCCCTTGCGCAGAATATTGATACGGGGTTGCAAGAGCTGATTTTCAAAGATAGAAAAATCCAAGGATATGAACACACCTACCTCATGCTCCATAAGCCAAATGGAGTCGTGACTGCAAGCAAAGATAAGAAACTCCCAACAGTCATGGACCTCCTTCCTCAGCATCTCCAGTCAGATCAACTCTACGCCATCGGTCGTCTGGATCGAGATACGACGGGGCTCCTTCTCTTAACGGACAATGGGCCTCTAGGTTTTCAACTCCTCCATCCCCAATATCATGTCGATAAAACTTACCAAGTAGAGGTCAATGGGCCACTAACTCCCGACCATATTCAAGAGTTTAAAGATGGGATTGTCTTTCTTGATGGAACTATTTGTAAACCTGCTCAGCTTGAAATTTTATCCTCAAGTCCTAGTCTCAGCCAAGCCACCATTACCATCTCTGAAGGAAAGTTTCATCAAGTCAAAAAAATGTTCCTCTCTGTTGGTGTCAAGGTCACTGCCCTAAAACGCACCCATTTTGGCCCTTGGAGTCTTGATGACAATCTTCAAGAAGGTGACTATCGACATCTAAACTCACAAGAATTGGCAATCATTTGTGACTTTCTTAGAAAAAGTGGTTAAAAAATGAGGTTGGGACAAAAGATCCCGACCTCACTTTTTATTAGCAATCAAATTTTGACGCGGTAGCTGATTGAACTTTTTGTTCGTCTTTTAGACTCCAAAAAGCTCCTAATCAT
>NZ_JWAJ01000107.1 GCF_001068775.1 Streptococcus pseudopneumoniae | reverse complement strand
GAACCAAGTTGGTCCTCTCCAGGTTATAACTTTTCATCAACCCACTACAGTTGACAAAGAGCCCAAAAAATAAAGAAATCCCGCTTCAAAACAGGATTTCTTTATTCATTACAAAAGACTATTTAACGTGATTTGCTAGTTCTTTTTGGTATTTGGCATTTGTTTCGATTTTCTCTTTTTGCCATTTCTTAAGAGCTTCTTCGTATTCTTTAGCTGTTACAATATCATTTTGCAACTCTAAGCCTTTGAATACAAATGGATCACCCTTGATACCAACTTGAGAGTAGGCTTTTGTAAACGGCACTGTGCGACTAACTGTAGGAGAACCTCCTGAAGACGCTACAGGAATGAGGAGTGAGCTATCAGATACCCAAGCCTGTGCTTTAGCATATTTTTCATAGCGTTTGTTAAGGTCGGTTGTTTCTGATGCTGCATCATCCAAGAGTTTCTTGTACTCATCAAGTCCAACTTGAGCCATGACTTCTGGATCTTTACCTTTTGTGATACCCAAGTGTTTAAGGGCAGAACCCTTCTTAGCATCCAGGATATTTAGATAGGTAGCTGGATCTTGATAGTCTGGTCCCCAACCAGTCCCATTCAAGTCATAGTCTTTTTGAGAAGGAACCTTGGCTTGAGATGTAATACTCATTTTCTCATTATCTGTCATTTGAAGCACATCGATGACAACATTTTCAGTTCCAAGCGCTGCTTCGACAGATTGTTTGAGTGAGTTTGTTTGTTGAACAGCGATGACATCTGTTTGTTCAACTGGAATATCCAAGTGAATTGGGAAGGTTACACCCTTGGCTTGCAATTCTGACTTGGCTGTTTCAAAAGCAGCTTTTGCTTTGTCTGGGTTATAAAGAGTATCTTTACCGTCTGTCAAAGCAACATCTTTCCATTGATCACCATAGGTGACAAGTTGTTCTTGCGCCAATTCTCCAAAGGTCTTTTCACCTACTTGGACATAGTCAAAAGGCACAAGGCTATTACGGATAATCTTGTCTGCACCTTCTTCACCATTCAACTGAGCCGCATAAGAATGACGGTCAAGCGCGAAATTGATGGCTTGACGGAAGTTCTTGTTGAGAAGCGCTTCTTTTGTTGATGTTTTTTGAGCATCATCAGTCTTAGCTGTCTTGTTGTAAGATTGACGGTTTACGTTAAATGTAAGGTAATAGCTAGTTGCTTCTTGCGGGCTATAGACAATCTTATCTCCGTATTCTTGCTTGGTTGATTCAAAGTTTGAAGAAGTCGGGAAGAGACGAGCTGTTGTGAATGACCCTGATGCAAAGCTACGAATCAATGACTCTTGGTCAGATCCATCATAGAAAGTAAGCTTGATGTGGTCAATCTTAACATTATCTTTATCCCAATAGTTTGGATTCTTTTCGTACTCGATAACTGATTTTGAAGTTAGATTCTTCAAGATATATGGGCCGTTGTAGAGAATAGATGACGGTGTTGGTGTTCCATAATCTTTACCTTGAGAATTTAGGAATTCTTCATTAACTGGAAGCATCGGTGCTGTTGTCACCTTAGAATTCCAAAAGCTTTCAGGTTGGTTCAAGGTGTATTGAACAGTATAATCGTCGACCGCCTTGATTCCTACCGTTGAGAAGTCGTTACTCTCACCGCTAACATATTCTGCCAATCCTTTAATAGAATCTTGGATAAGAGTTAGACCATCCGACTTGCCATCTGCCGCATGTTTCAATCCAGTCACAAAGTCTTGAGCCTTGACTTCTGCATATTCTTCACCTTCAGAAGTATACCATTTGACACCCTTACGAAGCTTGTAAGTGTAAGTCAAACCGTCCTGTGAAACTGACCAATCCTCAGCTAGAGATGGAATCAAATTCCCATACTTGTCATTTTCCAAGAGTCCGTCGACCAAGTTGGCAATGACGTCTGATGTTGAGCTTTTGCTAGTAACGCTGTAGTCCAATGTTGTTGGATCAATAGCATATACATACGAAAATGTTGTCGGAGCGTCAGCTTTTTTCTCAGTCTTGCTACAAGCCGCCAAAAGAAGAGCTGCGCTCATCGTTATCCCTGCTACTGCGAGCCACTTTTTCGATTTCATCGGTATTCTCCTTTAAAATACTATTTTCACCATTATACCCTATTTTTATATAAAAGCAAGGGGTTATAAGGTATTTTTTAGAAAATTCAAACAAATATTTATTAAAGAAATTTCTATACTTATTTTAGAAAAAAGAGTGGGACAGAAATCGGTAATTCGTTAGAATTCGATTTCGTTGTCCTACCTCCGCACAGTTGAGTAGGGTTGTAAAAGCTGATGAAATCAGCGTAGTATAGCCCACTCAACCACTGCGTCTTGCTCGGTAATCCAAAGACAATTGAGAGGCTAGGACTTTTGTCCCAGCCTCTTTTAGGGTTATTTGGCTAATTCGATACAGAAGGCATCCCATGGTTCCAAGGTCTGTGTAGTCAAAACTTCTTCTGCTGATGTGTTTTCAATCAAGATAGATTTAAGTGACTCTTCTACTACAAACTCTTGATTCTGATTGGACAAATTGGCCACAACTAGGAAACGACGGTCCCCATCTTTACGGATATAAGCAAATACTTTTTCAGCTGTTTCAAGGAGTTCAAAATCAGCCCTCACCAACCAACTATTTTCCTTACGGATTTTTACCAATTTTTGATAGGTATAGAAAATAGAATCTGGGTTTTCCAGTGCTTCCTGAACGTTGATTGCTTCGTAGTTTGGATTAACAGCCAACCAAGGTTGTCCGTCTGAGAAACCAGCATTTTTGCTCTCATTCCATTGCATTGGAGTACGGGCATTGTCGCGACCAATGACACGAATACTGTCCATGATTTCTTCCATCGAAACGCCTTTTTCAAGAGCCTCACGCGCATAGTTGAGGGATTCAATATCCTCTACTTGATCTAGCTTTTCAAATGGGAAATTGGTCATGCCGATTTCTTCGCCTTGATAAATATAGGGTGTTCCTCTCATGAGATGAAGCAAAATTGCAAAGGCTTTGGCAGATTTTTCGCGGTATTCTCGGTCATTTCCCCAGATAGAGACGATTCGAGGGAGGTCATGGTTGTTCCAGAAGAGGGAATTCCAGCCATCCTCAACTCCTAATTCTGTCTGCCACTTGTTGAAAATCTCTTTTAATTTCCCAACATTTAGCTCTTTTTGGTACTGCCACTTAGGTTGTCCTTCCTGATACTGAAGACAGATATGTTCAAACTGGAAGACCATAGACAGTTCTTGTCCTTTTGGATCTGAATAGAGTTTTGCGATTTCTGGTGTCGCTCCCCATGTCTCCCCTACTGTCAAGAGCTCTTTGTCGCCGAAAGTAGCCTGATTCATTTCCTTGAGATAGGGATGGAGCATAGGACCATTGTTGACAATCTTCTGATCAGGAATTTTCCCAATCATGTCAATAACATCCATACGAAATCCACCGATCCCTTTATCAATCCAGAAATTCATCATTTCATAGATTTTTTGGCGTAGTTCTTCATTTTCCCAGTTAAGGTCTGGTTGTTTCTTACTGAAAAAGTGCAGGTAATATTGACCAGCCTTTTCGTCATATTGCCAGGCAGAACCACTAAAAATTGACTCCAATTCGTTAGGTTCATCACGCCAGATATAGTAGTCTCGCTCAGGACTATCAGGATTTTCACAAGCTTCGATAAACCAAGCATGCTCATCAGATGTATGATTGACAACCAAATCCATAATGATTCGAATATCTCGTTTTTGAGCTTCAGCAATCAGCTCATCCATATCTTCCATGGTTCCAAAGATAGCCGCGATATCTTGATAATTGGCAATATCATAACCATTGTCATCCATGGGGCTATCATAGACTGGAGAAAGCCAGATCGCTGTGATCCCTAACTTAGCTAGATAGTCTAGCTTACTGGTAATCCCAGGTAAATCACCAATCCCATCTCCATTGCTATCCTTAAAACTTTTTGGATAGACCTGATAAACAACGGCATTGTGCCACCATTTTTCTTGCATCTTTTTTCCCCTTTTAACATTCACTTTATTCCATCATAGACCTTTTCTTAATTTTATGCAAGCGTTTGCTTCAATCTTTTTTCTTATTTCGAACCTCCGTTGTTTCTTATCTTCCTTTTTTTTTATATAATAGAGGTCAGAGGTAAAAAAATGAAAAAACAAGCTTTTAGTTCTGAACAATATTTAAATCTACAACGCGACCATATCTTGGAGCGCATCAACCAATTTGACGGCAAACTCTACTTGGAGTTTGGCGGCAAAATGTTAGAAGATTTCCACGCTGCTCGTGTCCTTCCTGGATATGAACCAGATAACAAAATCAAACTCTTACAAGAATTGAAGGAGCAAGTTGAGGTTGTTATCGCTATTAACGCTAGCAATATCGAGCACTCAAAAGCTCGTGGAGACTTGGGCATTTCTTATGACCAAGAAGTGCTTCGTTTGATCGATAAATTCAATGAACTTGGTATCTTTGTTGGTTCAGTTGTCATTACTCAATATGCAGGACAACCGGCAGCAGATGCCTTCCGTAATCAATTAGAGAAAAATGGTATCGACTCTTATCTTCACTACCCTATCAAGGGGTATCCGACAGATATGGATCACATCATTTCTCCTGAAGGTATGGGGAAAAACGACTATATCAAAACTAGTCGCAATTTGATTGTCGTGACAGCTCCTGGGCCTGGTTCAGGTAAGTTGGCAACTTGTATGTCTAACATGTACCACGACCAAATCAATGGTATCAAGTCTGGTTATGCCAAATTTGAAACCTTCCCAGTTTGGAATCTCCCACTTCATCATCCAGTCAACTTAGCTTATGAAGCTGCTACAGCAGACCTAGATGATGTCAACATGATTGACCCATTCCATCTCCAAACCTATGGAGAAACCACAGTCAACTACAACCGCGACATTGAAATTTTCCCTGTCCTTAAGCGTATGCTGGAACGTATCTTGGGGGAGTCTCCTTATGCATCTCCAACTGACATGGGTGTCAACATGGTTGGCTTTGCAATCACTGATAACGACGCTGCCATTGAAGCATCTAAACAGGAAATTATCCGTCGCTACTATCAAACTGTTCTTGATTTCAAGGCTGAAAAAGTCGGTGAAACTGCCGTTAAGAAAATTGAGTTGCTCATGAATGACCTAGGTATCACACCAGCTGATAGAAAGGTTGCTGTTGCCGCACGTCAAAAAGCTGAAGAAACTGGTGGACCCGCTCTAGCACTTGAATTACCTTCTGGTGAAATCGTTACTGGTAAGAACTCAGAACTCTTTGGTCCAACAGCGGCTGCATTGATCAATGCTATCAAGATGTCCGCTAACATTGATGCTGAAACAAAATTAATTGAACCAGAAGTGGTGAAACCAATCCAAGGTTTGAAAATCAATCACTTGGGTAGCCGCAATCCCCGACTCCACTCAAATGAAATCCTTATCGCACTTGCAATCACAGCTATGCAGAATCCTGATGCGGATCGTGCCATGAAAGAACTCGGAAACCTCAAAGGAAGCGAAGCTCACTCTACGATTATCCTAACAGACGAAGACAAAAATGTTCTTCGCAAACTAGGAATCAATGTAACCTTTGATCCTTACTACCAATACGATCGTTTGTATCGCAAGTAAAATACGACACTCACTCCTCTAAGAGTTGGATCCTCATCGTCCAGCTCTTAGAGTTTTTTTATAGCTTTCCAGTCTTTCACAAGCATATCTTTCAAAAAGAATTCTAGTTTTAATAGAAACTGGGATAACATTTAAGTTTAGATTTATTTCTTATGAATTCTTAAAAGGAGTGATACTCAATGAAAATCAAAGAGCAAACTAGGAAACTAGCCGCAGGCTGTACTTGAGTACGGCAAGGCGACGTTGACGCGGTTTGAATTTGATTTTCGAAGAGTATGAATCAATCCTCTTCAATCTTGACTTGAACTACCTTGACTGAGGTCTTGATCCGTTTTCTCTACAATATCAAATTGGTGTAATGAGACTGACTTCGTCACTCTTATCTAGAACCTCAAAGCTATTCTGTGAGATATCTACCTAAACACCTTAGTTTGGTCATTAATTTTCATTAAGTATACAAAAAAAGTGAACAAGACAGCATTCTGATTTTCAGAAAACTATTTTGTTCACTTTTTCTTATGATTTAAACTTTGGGTTTATTCTACCGTTACTGACTTGGCAAGGTTACGTGGCTTGTCCACATCAAGTCCACGGTGTAGGGTTGCAAAGTAAGCGACCAATTGTGTTGGTACGACCATTGAGATTGGTGAGAGGTAAGGGTGTACGGTCGTAAGGACAATATCATCGGTATCTTTAGCAACATTTTCTTCTGCAATAGTAAGGACCTTAGCGCCACGTGCTGCCACTTCTTGGATATTTCCGCGAGTGTGGTTGGCAAGAACTGGGTCTGACAAGAGGGCCAAAACAGGTGTCCCCTCTTCAATCAAAGCAATGGTTCCATGCTTAAGTTCACCAGCTGCAAAACCTTCACACTGGATGTAAGAGATTTCTTTGAGCTTGAGACTGGCTTCCATGGCTACGTAGTAATCTTGGCCACGTCCGATATAAAAGGCGTTGCGTGTTGTTTCAAGAAGGTCACGAACCTTGCTATCAATCAATTCTTTTTCTGAGAGAGTTGATTCGATAGACTGAGCCACGATAGACAACTCGTGAACCAGGTCAAAAGCTTGAGCTTTAGCATTACCATTTGCTTCACCGACCGCCTTCGCAAGGAAGGCAAGAGCTGCGATTTGCGCTGTATAGGCCTTGGTTGATGCCACGGCAATTTCAGGACCTGCGTGAAGGAGCATGGTATGGTTGGCTTCACGTGAAAGGGTTGAACCTGGCACGTTTGTCACGGTCAAGCTTGGAATTCCCATTTCATTAGCCTTGACCAAAACCTGACGGCTATCCGCTGTTTCACCAGACTGACTGATAAAGATGAAGAGTGGTTTCTTGCTGAGAAGTGGCATACCATAGCCCCACTCAGATGAAATTCCCAGTTCCACTGGTGTATCAGTCAATTCTTCCAACATCTTCTTAGAAGCAAATCCTGCATGGTAAGATGTTCCAGCTGCCAGGATGTAGATACGGTCTGCGTCTTGAACAGCCTTAATGATAGCAGGATCAACCACTACTTGACCAGCCTCATCTGTGTAGGCTTGGATGAGTTTACGCATAACAGTTGGTTGCTCGTCAATTTCCTTGAGCATATAGTAAGGATAAGTTCCCTTACCGATATCTGACAAATCAAGCTCAGCAGTGTAGCTAGCACGCTCACGACTATTGCCATCATAGTCTTGAACTTCCACACTATCAGCCTTGACGATTACCAACTCTTGGTCATGAATTTCCATGTATTGGTTGGTCTCACGAATCATAGCCATAGCATCTGAGCAGACCATGTTATAGCCTTGTCCAAGACCAATCAAAAGTGGTGATTTATTTTTAGCTACGTAGATGACTTCAGGATCTTGTGAGTCAACCAAGGCAAAAGCATAAGAACCACGGATGATATGAAGGGCTTTTTTGAAGGCTTCAAGAACTGACAAGCCAGCTTCTTCCGCAAATTTTCCAATCAAGTGAACGGCGATTTCCGTATCTGTTTGTCCCTTGAAGTGGTGTCCTGCAAGGTATTCTTCCTTGATTTCAAGATAGTTTTCAATCACACCATTGTGGACCAAGACAAAACGTCCTGTCTCAGAGCGGTGCGGGTGAGCATTGTCCTCTGTTGGTTTCCCGTGAGTCGCCCAACGAGTATGTCCGATACCAGTTGTTCCCTCAACACCAGCAGTTTTAGCAGATAATTCTGCGATACGACCAACAGCCTTCACTAAATGGTTTTCAGCACCACCTAGGACAAAAATTCCCGCAGAATCATAACCACGGTATTCGAGCTTTTCAAGCCCTTGAATCAAAATATCAGTTGCATTTGTGTTTCCAACAACACCAACAATTCCACACATAGTATATACGACACAGGCTAGCTGTGCTTTCCCCTTAAAATTGGTATAGTCTAATTCCCGCTTTGCAGAATCAGCAGAAACAGTATATACTTGTTTCTTTTACTTGTCAAGAATAAAAATTGGTATAGCGTGATTCTGCCGATTCTATCTACTAAAAATCTATCATATTTCGCCTAAAGCAAGTATTTAAAAAGAGCTCTACCGCCCTTAATAACTACTATTTTGTAGCAACCTTTTCTGCTTCCACTACTTCTTGAAAGGTTTTTTGATAATTTACTTTAATCGTCATTGTCATGTGAGAGTCCTCGTTTCTTTTTGATGAACCCAGTATAAAAGCTCTTCCTAAAACATAGCTTATATTTTCCTTAGAAAAAACTAAAAGTAATTCTGACTCAATGAAAACGAAAGAGCAAACTAGAAAGCTAGCCGCAGGTTGCTCAAAGCACTGCTTTTAGATTGCCTGTTAAGACTAAGGTGTTGTTTGAAGTGATGTTGAAATTTATACATTCAGTAAATCAAATGAACATAAGCACTTTTCTAAATCCCTTACCTGAGAATCTCATACAAAAAGAGCGTTACCGCTCTTTTACTTAGTATTTAGGAGAAGGGGTTTGTTCCTGTTGAAACGTTTTTTGATAATTTACTTTAATTGTCATCGTCATGTGAGAGTCCTCGTTTCTTTTTGATGACCCTAGTATAGGCAATAACCCTAAAAGCAAACTTAAGATTTTCTTAGAGAAAGCTTAATCTAAATGTTCTTTCTTTTCTAGATTTAGGGCAATCATATGCCACTCTGGGTCCTCCTGCCAGTTAGGAAGGGAGCTGATATAGCTAGCCACCTTACGTGCTTCCTCAAGTATTGGGAAGTCCTCGATAATATCAGCCACTTGAAACTCTGGTAGACCTGACTGTCTGGTTCCAAAAATCTCACCAGAGCCACGCATTTTCAAATCTTCTTCTGCAAGGACAAATCCATTAGTCGTTTCCGTCATGATGCGCATGCGATCCTTTCCAGAGTCAGTTTTGGGATTGGCTACAAGAACCGCATAGGACTGCTTATTCCCACGACCTACACGACCTCGAAGCTGATGAAGCTGACTAAGTCCGAAACGGTCAGCATCCATGATAATCATAACCGTCGCATTGGGAACATTGACCCCGACCTCGATAACCGTTGTCGAAACCAGAATATCTGTATTTCTCTCTTTGAAATCCTGCATAATTTGGTCTTTTTCATCACTCTTCATCTTACCGTGTAAGAGAGCAACTTTTGCTTTTTCTGCAAAATGAGCCGTCAATTCTTCCGATAAAGCAATAGCATTTTTAAGATCCAGGGCTTCAGATTCTTCAATCAAGGGCGAAATGACATAGGCTTGGGAGCCTTTCTGAATCTCACTCTCTAACCAAGTCAAGACCTGGGGAAGTTGTTCATGCTTGATCCAGCGTGTTACGATTGGTTTTCGTCCTGCTGGCATCTGGTCAATAATGGAAACATCCATATCTCCAAAAGCTGTGATGGCTAAGGTTCGTGGAATCGGAGTCGCCGTCATCATAAGGACATCTGGATTTTCTCCTTTTTCACGTAGGATGCGTCTTTGTCCTACACCAAATCGGTGTTGCTCATCGATGATAATCAAACCAAGTCGAGCGTATTCCACCCCATCCTGTATAAGGGCATGGGTACCGACGATCACATCAACCTCGCCCTTAACAATCGTTTCCAAAACCGTGCGTTTTTCTGCAGCTTTTAGTGAACCCGTTAGGAGAGCTAGTTTCAAATCAGGAAAGAGACTTTCTAGACTTTCAAAATGTTGCTCTGCAAGGATCTCTGTCGGAACCATTAGAGCTGCCTGATAACCAGCCGTTACAGCCGCGTACATCGCTAGACCCGCAACCACTGTCTTCCCACTACCAACATCCCCTTGTAAGAGTCGATTCATGTGATGGTCCGACTTCATATCTGTTAGAATTTCTTGTAGGCTTTTTTCTTGGGCTTGGGTTAAGGCAAAAGGCAATTTCTCTTTAACGGCAGTTAGTTTTTCCTGGGACCAATTCAGGACCAGACCACTTCCATCAACCTTATTTTCAGACTTGAGGGTCTGTAACTGCATTTGGAAATAAAAGAGCTCCTCAAACTTGATTCGACGAAGGGCCTGTTTGTATTCTGCTAAATCCTTAGGAAAATGCATGGCACGAACAGCCTGACAGCGAGACATGAGTTTGTATTTATCGAGCAAGGACTGAGGGATATTTTCCTCTATCAAGAGATCTAGACCCTGGTCAAAGGCGGTTTTAATGACTTTAACAAGGCCTGCTTGACTAACTCCTTGTGCGAGACGATAGACAGGTTGGAGATCATCCTCCACTTGGGCTAAAACCTTCATGCCTGTGAGACTAGCTTTAGCACGATCCCACTTTCCAAAGACAGCCAAGGTTGCTCCTAGTTCAATCTTGTCAGCCAGGTAGGGTTGGTTAAAGAAGTTAACCGCAAACACAACTTCTCCCTGTTTAAGGCTAAAGCGAAGACGATTGCGCTTAAATCCATAATACTGAACACTAGCTGGAGTTACCACCTGACCAGATAGGACAGCCTTTTCACCATCTTCTAGTTCTAGCACCTGCTTGGTCTTAAAATCTTCATAACGGAAAGGAAAGTAGAGCAAGAGGTCTTGCAGATTTTCAATTCCTAGTTTGGCATATTTTTCTGCTGATTTAGGTCCCACACCAGGCAAGACATGCAAGGGTTGGTGTAAATTCATGCTGCTCTCCTTTCCTTCTGTTTTTTAATAATATTCTCTCGGAATTCGATCACTGAGGAGACAAACCACCTCATAATTTATGGTTCCTCGGTAAACTGCTACGTCTGTTGCAGTAATCTCCTTGTCCCCGTTTGAGCCAATCAAGGTTACCTTGGTCCCCAATGGATAAAGCTTAGGCAAACGAATGGTGATTTGGTCCATGGATACACGTCCTACGATGGGGAACAATTGTCCATCCACCAGAACTGAGAAATTCTGCATATCTCGTGTCCAACCATCTGCATAACCTATCGGTACCGTTGCAATGACTTGCTCACCATCTGCTTGATAAGTTGCTCCGTAACCCATACAAGCCCCAGCTGGGACTGTTTTAACATGAACAATAGCTGACTCCAAAGTTAAGGCTGGTTTTAGTGCATAAGGCAATTCCAAAACTTGTCCACTTGGATTGAGGCCATACATGGAATCTCCCATACGAACCGCATTGAGAATTGTTTCCGCATGCCATAGAGTCGTTGCGGAGTTACTAGCATGAACTAACTCTGGTACTTCTTGAAAACCAGCAAGTATTTCCTTGAAACACTCTAACTGTTCCTTAAAATAGCTATCCGACTCTTCATCAGCAGTTGCAAAGTGTGTAAAGATTCCCTCAACATTTGCTCCATGCTCCTTGAGTAAAGTTTGCGCTTCTTCAGCCTCGCTTGCACTTCTAAAACCAATTCGTCCCATGCCTGAGTCAATTTTAAGGTGAACAGTTAAACCTGATAAGTCTGACTCTGTGGCTATGAGTTTCTGGATCCATTCCAACCCAGCCACTGTCAAGGTAATATCAAAGTCCTTAGCCAATGAAAGAGATTCAACCTCAGATACTCCTAAAATAAGAATCTTCTTAGAAATTCCTGCCTGACGAAGCTCGATGGCTTCATCGATATTAGAAACGCAAAAACCATCAACGTCACCCTGGATAGCTGTTGCAACAGCAACCGCTCCGTGCCCATAGGCATTGGCTTTTACAACTGCCCATTTGAGGGTATCTTTGAGAATGTGCGCTCCCATTTGTTGGATATTGTAGCGAATTGCTTCTAGATGAATAAGGGCCTTAGTTGGTCTATGTGGACTAGTTTTCATAATTTTCCTCCAAAATAACACTAGCTGTCACAAACTGATCTGTATGGCTAATCGATAACCACACTTTTCCTGAAAACGGGGATTTACTGAAGTAGGGTGCTCCCTTCTCATTGTTCAAAATTTCCAAGTCCTGAAAACCTAGCTTTCCAATACCCGTTCCCATAGCCTTTGAAAAAGCTTCTTTAGCTGACCAACGACCAGCCAAATACTCAATCTGTCTACGACCTTTGAGACTGGCAAAGCGCTTCAATTCCTTGTCTGTCAAAACACGCTGCGCAAAGCCTTCTCTTTTTTTAACTGCATTTTGTATGGAAGCTAATTCTTCGATATCGATTCCGTGTCCAACTATCATTTTCGTCAAAAAGAGTTGAGGTTCCCCCAACTCCATCCTTTTCACTTATTTTGTTAAGGTAGTATAGATTTCTTCTACCAAGGCTACTGTGTTTTCCCATCCTAGACATGGGTCTGTAATAGAACAACCAAAGATTTCTGGTTGATTTTGGCGACCATCTGCCAAGTAAGATTCAATCATGAAACCTCGAACTGTCTTCTTGATCTTTTCATTCCAGTCACGGTTGAGTAGAGCCTGACGAACAATGCGAACTTGCTCCATATATTGCTTCCCTGAATTATCATGGTTAGTATCAATCATGATAAAGGGATTTTCAAGCCCCATAGACTCGTAACGGCCGATAGCATCTAGGAGAGTTTCATAGTAGAAGTTTGGTTCATTCTTCCCATATTCATTCATAGCTCCACGAAGGATAACGTGGGCCAGGGGATTACCTGAAGTCTCAACTTCTTGTCCATGGTAAAGAAATGTTTGCTTATTTTGTGCAGCATAGATGGCATTAAACATAACAGATAGATTTCCTGAGGTTGGATTTTTCATCCCCACTGGTGCATCAATCCCTGAAGCTACAAAACGGTGTTCTTGGTCTTCTACTGAACGCGCACCCACGGCATGGTAGCTCACCAAGTCGTCAACTAAAACTAGATTGGATGGATAAAGCATTTCATCTGCTGTAGTCAATCCAGTTTCTGTAATAACACGATAATGAAGCTGACGTACAGCCTGCAAACCATTAATCAAACTTGGTGCTTTAGAAGTATCTGGCTGATGAACCAAACCCTTGTAGCCATCTCCATTGGTGCGTGGCTTGGCTGTGTAAACACGCATGACCATGAAAATCTTATCTGCAACTTTTTTCTGCAAGTCTGCCAAACGGCGAGCATACTCAAGAACTGCTTCTTCATTGTCAGACGAACAAGGTCCAATGACCAACAAGATTCGGTCATCCTTTCCTGAAAGGATGTCTGCTAGTTCCTGGTCACGGCTTTCCTTATGTTGCAAGGCTTTTGCAGATAACTGTGTTTCCGCCTTAATCGCTTCAATATCGATTTCTTGACCTTTTTCAATAAATGCCATATTATTCTCCTAGTCTTTGGTAAATTTCGCGAACAAGAGCCTCAGTATTTTCCCATCCTAGACATGGATCGGTGATAGATTTTCCAAAGACCTCTGGTTCATTTTGACGACCGTCTTCTAGATAAGACTCAATCATGAAACCACGAACATATTTTTTAATCTTTTCATTCCAGTCACGGTTAATCAAGGTCTGACGAACGATGCGAATCTGATCCATATATTGCTTGCCTGAGTTGTCATGGTTGGTATCAATGATGATAAAGGGATTTTCAAGGCCCATCTTTTCATACTGGGCAATGGTATCCATCAAATTATCATAGTAGTAGTTAGGAATATTTTTCCCGTATTCGTTAAGGGCACCACGGAGAATGGCATGCGATAGAGGATTTCCAGTAGTTTCGACTTCTTTTCCTAGGAAAAGGAAACTTTGTTTGTTTTGAGCCGCATAAATACCGTTGAACATGACATTGAGATTTCCAGACGTTGGATTTTTAAAACCTGTCGCAAAATCTGCTCCACTAGCCACAAAACGGTGTTGTTGATCTTCAACTGAACGAGCTCCAACTGCCATATAAGAAATCAAATCATCTACCAAAGGAAGGTTCTCTGGGTACAACATCTCATCTGCCGTCGTCATTCCTGTTTCAGAAATAACACGATAATGCAAGTGGCGAACCGCCTTGATCCCATTGATAAGGCTCGGCGCTTCTTTGGCATTTGGTTGGTGAATCAAACCCTTATAGCCATCACCATTAGTACGTGGTTTAGCAGTGTAGACGCGCATCACCATAAAGACACGGTCTTTGACTTCTTCTTGCAATTTTGCCAAACGCTTGGCATACTCAAGAACTGCTTCTTCATTGTCAGACGAACACGGACCAATCACCAACAAAATGCGTTGATCTTCACCACGAATAATCGCTTCAAGTTCTTGATCGCGTTGTTGTTTATTGGCAAGTGCTTGTCCTTCTAATTTAGACAAACTACGAACTTCTTCAATATTAATTTTAGGGCTTTTGGCTGTAAATACCATGATTCATCCTCCTTATAAAGCAAACGGACGCCAAGTGAAAATTCACTTTTCACTAGGCATCCGCCTGAAAATTAGTCATTCTTAACGTCGTTTACCGTGACAGTTTTTAAATTTCTTACCAGAACCACATGGACACAAGTCATTACGCTTAACTTGGCTAAGATCCAAATCTGCAGGAAGGTCAGCTTGTTGGGCAACAATATTTCGAGTCGCTGTCGTGCTGATATGACGCTCCGCCTGTGGGCGTTCTTGTTCATGGATTTGAGCTTTCATCATCAAACGAGTAACATCAAACTCAATAGAACCAATCATATCATTAAACATACGGAAACCTTCTGCTTGATACTCTACGACTGGGTTGTTCTGAGCATAACCACGGAGACCAACAGCATTACGCAACTGGTCAAGGGCATCGATATGGTCAGTCCATTTATTGTCAACCACACGTAGGATCAATACCTTCTGGAATTCCTTAACGGCTTCTTCATCTCTCAACTTAGACACTTGGTTATTGTAAACAACCAAAGCACGTTGGAAGAGTTCTTCCTTGATTTCTTTATCTGACAAGCCTGACAAGTCATCAAGAGAAATAGAATCTTCTGGCAAGAGGTTGAATCTAGCAAAGTTGAGGATTGCTTCTAATTTTTCATCTTGTTTAGCACGAGCATGGTTATCGACAACACGATTAATAGTGCGTTTAATCATGGCATGAATCTCAGGAGCAAGGTCACGATCAGCAGTGATAACATCGTAGCGTTGTGAGTAGATAATCTCACGTTGTTCACGCATGACGTCATCGTACTGAAGGACTTGTTTACGAGTATCGTAGTTGTTTCCCTCAACACGTTTTTGAGCTGCTTCTACTTGACGGGTCAACATGCGAGATTCAATAGCTTCGTCAGACATATTGAGGCGTTCAAAGACACCTTTCAAGCGTTCTGAACCAAAGCGTTTCATCAAATCATCTTCAAGAGAAAGGTAGAATTGAGATTCACCTGGATCCCCTTGACGACCTGAACGTCCGCGAAGCTGGTTATCAATACGACGGCTTTCATGGCGTTCTGTACCAATGACACAAAGTCCTCCAAGTTCACGAACACCTTCACCAAGTTTGATGTCGGTACCACGACCGGCCATGTTAGTTGCGATGGTAACGGCACCACGCTGACCAGCGTTCATGATAATTTGAGCTTCTTTGTAGTGATTCTTGGCATTCAATACTTCGTGAGGAACGCCTGCAGCTACCAATTTTTTAGAAATGTAGTCACTGGTTTCAACTGCAACCGTACCAACCAAGACAGGTTGACCTTTTTGGTAGCGAGCTTTTACATCTTCGACAACAGCCTTAAACTTAGCATCGATACTTGCATAGAGTAGGTCTGAGTGGTCGATACGTTGAACCGGACGGTTTGTTGGGATAGGAATAACACGAATGTTGTAGATTTCACGGAATTCTTCTTCCTCAGTCTTACCTGTACCCGTCATACCTGACAATTTCTTGTACATACGGAAGAGGTTTTGGTAGGTGATAGAAGCTGAAGTCTTGGTTTCATCTTGGATTGGCACACCTTCTTTAGCTTCAATCGCTTGGTGCAAACCATCAGAATAACGACGACCTTCCATGGTACGACCAGTAAATTGGTCGACAATCAAGATTTCTTGCTCTTCGCTGACCACATAGTCAATATCAAGAAGCATGATGTAGTTGGCACGAAGGGCATTATCGATAAAGTGAGTCAGAGCAACATTTTCAATATCGTAGAGGTTGCTTAGATTAAAGTAGCTTTCGGCCTTGTCAATACCTGAATCTGATAGACCAATAGTCTTAGACTGAATATCAATGATATAGTCATCCTTATCCAAAGACTTCACAAAATGGTCTGCCATATGGTAGAGTTGACTTGTTTCAACTGCATTGGCCCCTGAAACAATCAAAGGAGTACGAGCTTCGTCAATCAAGATTGAGTCGACCTCATCGACCAAGGCGTAGTTGAGTGGACGTTGAACCATATTCTCCGCACGGACAACCATGTTATCACGGAGGTAGTCAAATCCGATTTCTGAGTTGGTTGAGTAAGTGATATCACACTCATAGGCTTCTTTTTTCTCCATTGGAGATTTGGCCGCCAAGTTGATCCCTACTGATAAGCCAAGCCATGAGTACAACTCACCCATCTCAGTCGCATCACGTTCAGAAAGGTATTCATTGACCGTAACTACGTGAACCCCTTTACCTGAAAGAGCATTGAGGTATACAGGCATCGTCGCTGTCAAGGTTTTCCCCTCACCAGTACGCATCTCAGGAACGTCACCATGGTGAAGAACGATCCCCCCCATAACCTGAACCTTATACGGGAAAAGACCAAGAACACGCTTAGCTCCCTCGCGTACAACAGCAAACGCCTCATACAAAAGTTGGTCAAGAGTCTCACCATTTTGGTAGCGTTGTTTGAATTCTTCTGTTTTTGCTTTCAATTGCTCGTCTGTTAACGCAGCCATTTCATCTTCATATTTGAGGACTTTATCAGCCATCTTCTCCAGACGACGAATCTCTCCTTTATCATTTTCGATGATTGATTTTAATAAATTTGCCATTTTTTTCCTTACTTTAAATTCTGAATATTTTAGAATGTTCTTTTTATTGTAGCATATTTGCCCAATTTTTTCAAGAAATATTCCATTTTCCCTTAGAGCAAAAAAGGGCTAATCAAGGTGATTAGTTCCCTTAAAATTCCTATTCCGAGGCTAGTTTTCTTCATTAATGTTTCTAGCTAGTTTATCCATGAAAAAATTTCCATCATTTTCTATCAGATAAAAGCTTGCCTATTTCTTTCAAGGAAGACTGGATTTCTTCTTTTCCAATCGTAGCTTATTCATAAATTTTAGACAAGCATAGATTTTCCAGTCATTGACTAAGGATAAAAAGACTAAAAGTAGCCATATCACCCATCTAGCAAGATCCCTTGGTTCTTGTAAAATAAAGTTAAATAAGACTAGCGAAAAAAGAGTGAAAACTAGACTAAACAAGGCTGCTAGAGGCATATAAAACCAATAAAAATAGTAAAAGACAGAAAAGTACTTACTTCCTGGCTGTACCTTCCCTTGCCAACGAAAAAAGTAAAAGTAGGGTGCCAAAATCAAGAATTTTAATAGTTTTTCCATCTCCTTACCTCTCCAACGCTTTCCTTATTTTATTATAGCAAAAAAATCTGGAAATATCTTTCCAGATTCTGCTTTTTTATTTTCGTTTTCTTGCGATTAGGTGAATTGGTGTTCCCTCAAAGACAAAGGCCTTGCGAATTTGATTTTCCAAGAAACGCAAGTAAGAGAAGTGCATAAGCTCTTCTTCGTTGACAAAGATGACAAAGGTTGGTGGTTTGGTTGCTACTTGAGTCGCATAGAAAATCTTGAGGCGTTTCCCTTTGTCGGTCGGTGTTGGATTGATGGCGATAGCATCCATAATCACATCGTTCAAGACAGCTGATGGAATACGGGTATTTTGACTTTCACTGATTTGCTTAATCATCTCAGGCAACTTGTGGAGACGTTGCTTGGTCAAAGCTGATACAAAGATAATCGGTGCGTAAGGCAGGTATTGGAACTGCTCACGGATATCCTCTTCCCAGTTTTTCATGGTGTGGTTATCTTTTTCAAGAGTATCCCACTTATTGACCACGATAATCATCCCTTTACCAGCTTCGTGGGCAAATCCAGCGATACGCTTGTCATACTCACGAATACCTTCCTCGGCATTGAGGACCATCAGAACTACATCTGAACGGTCAATAGCACGCATAGCACGCATAACCGAGTATTTCTCAGTATTTTCATAGACTTTACCTGACTTACGCATACCAGCCGTATCAATCATGGTAAACTCTTGGCCGTCAGCATCTGTAAAGTGGGTATCAATGGCGTCACGAGTTGTACCAGCGACAGGACTGGCAATGACGCGGTCTTCTCCCAAAATGGCATTAATCAAGCTAGATTTTCCAACATTTGGACGACCAATCAAGCTGAATTTAATAACATCTGGATTTTCTTCTTCAACTTCATGAGGAAGATTTTCTACGATAGCATCTAGCACATCCCCGGTCCCGATACCGTGAACAGATGAGATCGGTAGAGGTTCGCCCAATCCAAGAGCATAGAAATCATAGATATCATTTCGCATCTCTGGATTGTCAACCTTGTTAACGGCTAAGATGACTGGTTTATGAGTTTTATAAAGTTTACGGGCAACGTATTCGTCCGCATCTGTAATTCCTTCTTTACCAGACACGACAAAGACGATAACATCTGCTTCTTCCATGGCAATTTCTGCCTGGTGCTTGATTTGTTCCATGAAAGGCGCATCGACATCATCGATACCCCCAGTATCAATCATACTAAAAGAACGATTGAGCCACTCACCTGTGGCGTAGATACGATCTCGCGTTACACCTTCAATATCTTCTACGATTGAGATGCGTTCTCCCGCGATACGGTTAAATAGGGTTGATTTCCCAACATTGGGACGTCCCACAATGGCAACAGTTGGTAAGGCCATGTTTTCTCACTTTCTACAATAACTTCTTCTGCTCAAGATTTTCTCGAGTCGAGCTTGGTTCTGGATTGCCAAATTGCTCTGCCAAACGTTGACTCCAAGTGGTAGTCGCACGCGCACCTGCATATTCAGTCTGTACACGGTCATAGGCTTCAATTGCCTCAGTTAACTGTTCTTGGTATTCTTCCTCAAAGACAACATTCTCTAGTGGCAGTCTTGGTTTTACAGCATGCTGTTGATTTGGCACACCGAGTGCAATCCCAAAGACTGGATAGGTATAGTCAGGAAGCTTGAACAATTCTGCTAACTCAACAGACTTGTAACGCACCAAACCGATAATCACTCCGCCATAGCCTAGGCTTTCTGCCGCAAGCAAGGCATTTTGTCCAGCTAGAGCTGCATCTACTGAAGTGATGAGGAGTCCTTCCACCCCTTGAGGTTGGAAAACATCCGTATGGAGACGAGCCCCTTTTTCTGCACGGTTTAGATCACCAACAAAAAGTAAAAATGCTGCAGACTGGCGAATCGCTTCCTGAGGAACTAGCTCAAATAAGGCGTCCTTCTTTTCTTGACTTCTGACAAGAATGACAGAGTAGGATTGGAAATTTTTCCAAGAAGAAGCCATTTGGGCAGCTGTCAAGATCTCATTCAAGTCTGCTTGGGGAATCTCTTGCTCCTTAAATCTGCGCACCGAGGTATGAGATTTCATTAAGGTGATTGTTTCTGTCATCGGCGGTTTTCTCCTTCAAGTCGTGTTTCCTCTGCTAAATAACGAATGCGTTCCATGACGCGTCTAGCTTCCCAAGTTTCGTCATTTCCGTTTTTCCCTTTAGCGAAATGCTTCTCCAAATCTTCAAAGTTGAAGTTGGAGGTGAAAAAGGTTGGCAAATCTTCCTGCATACGATATTGGAGAATAACCTGCAGGATCTCGTCACGCACCCAAGCTGTTGATTGCTCGGCACCAATATCATCCAAAATCAAGACTTCAGCAAGCTTAATCTCATCCACCAAGGTCTTGACATTGCCATCACCGATAGCATTTTTGACATCGATGACAAAGCTCGGATAGTGGAGGAGCGTTGATGAAACACCACGTTTTTCTGACAAATCATGAGCAAGGGCAGCCACCATGAAACTTTTACCCACACCAAAGTCTCCATATAAGTACAGACCTTTTCGAATAGCTGGATATTGCTCCACAAAGGCTAGGAGCTTTTCAAAAACTGGCAAGCGCCCCAAATCATCTAAATCAACTTGAGCTAGGCTAGCTTTTTTAAGACTAGCTGGAAGATTGATTAGCTTGAGACGGTTTTTAATTGCCGCTTCTTTTTCTGCTGCGATTAGTTCCGGAGTCTCTTCATAGGAAACATCTGCATAGCCATGATTCATGACTAGGATAGGCTTGTAGCCACGCGCGATATAGTCTGTATCTCCTCGGAGGAACTTATCTCTCTCAGTGATGTATTGGTTAAACTTGGAAATACTACGGTTTAACTCCTCCTGACTGAGAGATTCTTTCTGGATAAAGGCTGCAACATCAGGGTCCTTCACAATTTGCTGGACTAAATCCTGATACTGAAATCGGCTTGGTTGACGCTTGAGTACGTCTCCGACACTTTCCATCTAGTCTCCTCCTTTTTCTAATCGAGCTAACATTTCTTTTTTCTTACGTTCTAGTTCTAAGCGAGTTTCTTCGCTCGTTTCATTCTTATATTCAGGATTGCTCCATTTAGGCACATTGGTTTTTGCTGGGGCAGTCTGATTCTGCTTTTGCGTTTTTGCTTTTTGGCCACGTTCACGAATACGGAGAACTGCCTCCTCGGCACTACGGATATTTTGATAGGCGTAGTCATTAGCCACCTTCATGGCGTATTTTTCATTGATATTGGCCGAATCAACCTTATTAAAGGTCAGGAGCAAGATAACATTGATCACTTCATCCAGCAAACCCAAGGCTGCCATCTGCTGGAGCAGGTCCCGTTCAGTCTGGGTAATACTTCCCTTGCGGGTCTGCTTAATCTCAGCAAGGAATTGCAAGGCTGTCTTTCTCTTAGCCTCTCGGATAATGGTTGCTTCCTTGGGACTAAAGTCAGAAGTCACAGGCTTTTGCGCTATCTTTTCACGGATGCGTTTGACAGAAATCACTTGCGACACTGCTGTCGCTTTGGCTACTTGATAAGTCTCAAACCAGGTCCACTTCTGCTCGTCAGCTATTGCAAACAAGGTCAAAACATCCGAAGTCTCATCTTGAAAACGAAGACCATCACGGGCCATGAGCTGACGGAAATGCTCCAAATCAAAATCATCTGCTGCAGGCTGGCTGCTAGAGGTTTCTTGACTCGCAGACTCGGATAACTGAGGGAAGATTTGACTCAAGGCCACCGAGATAGGTTCCCCTTCAACACGTTCCTGTCTCATGACTGCAACCGCACTATCTCCAATCATTTTTTCTAACAAGGTCCGATAAACTGTATGTTGTAAAAATTCTTGAGTTGATAAGGGAGAATGGAGTAACAAGTTATAGGCCTCTCCCTGCTGATAGAGGGTCACCAATTTCATGGCTGTTAGAGTTTTAAAAGCCTTTAAAAGACTATCCATCCCAAAATTCAGATGGTTAAGCATAGCTGCAAAGAGGTGCTCCTTTTGGCCACCATCCCAAAAAGTCACAGCATAAAGATAGAGGCTCAGCGCCTCCTGACCGATAATCGGGAGGTAGCACTGCACCATTGATGAGGTATCTTGCGACACCCGATTATTCTTTACAAAAGAAAAACGGTCATTTGGCTTCATTTATTTTTCCTTTTTCTTTTTAGAGGATTGTGTGATCTGCTGGAGGAGGCTTTCAAGCTCACTCACATCCTTAAAGCTACGGTAAACACTGGCAAAACGTACATAAGTAATCTCATCGAGCTCTGCCAACTCTTCCATAACCAAGGAACCAATATCCTCACTCTGAATTTCATTTTCATTGCGACTACGGAGTTTTTGTTCGATGCGATTGACCACCATGCCAATCTCATCACTAGACACTGGACGTTTCTGGGCTGAACGAATAATCCCGTTAAAGATTTTATCTCTTGAAAATTGTTCCCGTGTACCATCTTTTTTGACTACAACTAGCGTTCTCTCTTCTACACGTTCATAGGTTGTAAAACGATGCTGACACTCTTCACACTCACGTCTTCTTCTGATTGTATTTCCTTCTTCAGCCTGGCGACTATCGATCACACTTGATTTTGTAGCGCCACATTTTGGACAACGCATGCCTTTCCCTCCTTGTCGTTTTCTTTTCATTATACCATTTTTTAAGAGATTCCCAAAATAATTCTCCTTTTGGCTTGACAAGTTTTTTGTTTTGTTGTATTATTAAATTAATACAAAGGTAATTAGAAAGGAGATCGTGATGTCTTGGACATTTGATAACAATAAACCCATTTATTTGCAGATTATGGAGAAAATCAAATTGCAGATTATTTCCCATAAACTCGAGCCCAATCAACAGCTTCCAACCGTTAGAGAATTAGCTAGCGAGGCAGGGGTCAATCCCAACACCATCCAGCGCGCCCTATCGGACTTGGAGAGAGAAGGCTTCGTTTATACCAAGCGGACGTCAGGACGCTTTGTCACAGAGGATTTGGACTTGATCCTCCAATCCCGTAAGCAACTGTCAGAAGAACAGCTGCAACAGTTTGTAACAGGCATGGTAGAATTTGGTTATGAAAAAGAAGAACTACCGACTGTTTTGAGAGATTATATTGAAGGAGTTTAAACTATGACTTTGTTAGCATTAGAAAATGTGTCAAAATCCTATGGAGCAAGCCCTGCTCTTACAAATGTTTCCCTTGAAATTCCAGCTGGAAAAATCGTTGGCCTCCTTGGCCCAAACGGTTCTGGAAAGACAACCTTGATTAAACTAATCAACGGCTTACTACAGCCAGAGGAAGGGCGTATCCTCATCAATGGCATGGAACCAAGCCCAGCAACTAAAGCAATTGTTTCTTATCTTCCTGATACGACCTACCTCAACGAGCAGATGAAGGTCAAGGAAGCTCTCACTTATTTCAAGACCTTCTACCAAGATTTTAATCTGGAACGTGCTCAAGGTCTTCTTCGTGACCTTGGTATTGATGAAAATAGCCGTTTCAAGAAACTCTCAAAAGGGAACAAAGAAAAGGTTCAGTTGATCCTTGTCATGAGTCGTGATGCTCGTCTATACGTGCTTGATGAACCGATCGGTGGTGTCGACCCTGCAGCTCGTGACTATATCTTGAATACCATCATTAACAACTACTCTCCAACTTCTACTGTCTTGATTTCAACTCACTTGATTTCAGACATCGAGCCAATCTTGGATGAGATTGTCTTCCTCAAGGATGGAAAAGTCGTCCGTCAAGGAAATGTTGATGATATTCGCTATGAGTCTGGAGAGTCTATCGACCAACTCTTCCGTCATGAGTTCAAAGCCTAGATAAAGGAGATTATTATGTTTTGGAATTTAGTTCGTTATGAATTTAAAAATGTTAACAAATGGTATTTAGCCCTCTATGGTGCTGTACTGGTACTTTCTGCTCTTATCGGAATTCAAGCAAGGACTTACAACGATATTCCTATCAAAGAAAGTCAACCTATTCTACTTATTTTTCTAGCACTCGTGTTTGGTGGCTTGATGATTACGCTTGGGATTTCAACCTTGATTTTGATCATCCGTCGCTTCAAGGGTAGTGTCTATGATCGACAAGGTTATCTGACTTTGACCTTGCCAGTTTCCGAACACCAGATTATCATGGCCAAACTCTTGGGGGCCTTCATTTGGTCTCTGATCAGTTCAGCAGTCTTGGTTCTGAGCATTTATATCATTCTTGTGATAATTGAGCCTAATTCTGTTAATTTCCTTGCTTTCAAAGACTTGTTCCAACAGTACCTAGACAGTATCGGCTTATATCTAATTTCATTCATCCTCGGCACAATTTCAGGAATCCTCTGCATCTACTTGGCAATCTCCATCGGACAACTTTTCAATGAATACCGCACAGCACTCGCGGTTTTAGCCTACATTGTTATCCAGATCGTGCTCGGTTTTGTCGGTCTAAACCTTCGCATAGATACTAATTTCAATATGATGCTTACATTTGAAATCTTTACGGATTTAATCCTAATTGCTGGATTCTACCTCGGTACTTACTATATCTTGAAGAATAAGGTTAATCTTCAGTAATCATTCAGAGGATGGTCAAAAACTTAATTTTATAGTGGATTGAACTTAGAGTAGCACGTCATGGATTCTAAAACATTTTTAAAAATTAATTTGACTTTCCTAACCTCTTTGTTCATATCTTATTTCAATTAACTATAGTCAATTGAAACAAGAACAAGACAAAAGAGCCTCGAAAAAAGTACTACAACTTGGCA
>NZ_JWAJ01000106.1 GCF_001068775.1 Streptococcus pseudopneumoniae | reverse complement strand
TGGATTGTCAGTAAGATAGTTTTTGAGTCTATCTCTATCAACTTTTCTTGGTTTTGTTCCTTTACTTGATGGTTTAACTCTCCTGTTTTCTCTTTTAGCTTTAACCAGCCATAAGTAGTATTACGTGAGATTTGGAAAATGTGTGATGCTTCTGTTATACTACCTGTTCTCTCACAATAGCCGAGAACTTTTTTACGAAAATCTAATGAATATGCCATAAGAAGATTATACCACACTACGTACTTTTTTAGGTTCATTTTACTATATGTAGAGAAACAACTGAACAGGTTAAATATCTCAATCGCAATCTTATCCCAAACACATGATAAATAGTCGGGAAAACTGTTTAATATTATAGATAAAATATACCTTATTTTTATGTAGTTTATCTATGAACAGGGGCGTGACTTAGAAAGTCTAATCTACTACTTCAATGCAGGGATTAAACCAATAATCAACATGCTAAACTAAAGTCTCAGGAAGGGTATCAAAAGGCCAGACTTTTTGTCCGGCCTCTTTTTTCTTATTTGACATGATTTGCAAGATCTTCTTGCGCTTTTTTATTAGATTCTTCTTTTTCTTTCTTCCATTTATCTTGAGCTTTTTGATATTCATCAGCAGTTACTGGCTTATCTTGAAGGTCAAGGTATTTGTACAAGAGTGCTTCACTTGTTCCCTTGTTACCTGAGTAAGCAAATGGAAGTGTGAATGGCACCATCTTAGACAACATTGGACGTCCAGTTTTAGAAGTTGTTGGAATAATCAATGCACTATCTGTCAACCAAGCTTGGGCAGCAGCATATTTATCATAACGTTTTGAAACGTCAGTGTCTTCATTTCCAGCTTCAACAACCATCTTTTCGTAATCTTCTAAACCAACTTGTTTAGCAGCTGCATTGTTTGTGCCTGAATCAAATCCTAGGTAAGTCTTAGTATTTTCACCTACTGATGGTTTGATGATATCAAGGTAAGTAGATGGGTCGATATAGTCTGGAGACCAACCAACGTTATCTGAAAGGTCCCAATCTTCACCGGCAGCCGTTTCAGCAAAGTAAGTAACATTGAGGACTTCATCTTTTTGAAGTTGTTGAATGTCAATGACAACATTGTCAGTTCCTAACGTTGCTTCAAGTGATTGTTTCAATGATTGAACACGTTGAACTTTTGTAGTATTAGTTTGGTCAACTGGCATATCCAAATGAATTGGGAATTGAACGCCTTCTGCTTGGAGAGCTGTCTTAGCTTTAGCAAATTCTGCTTTCGCTTTTTCAGGATTGTAAAGACCATCTTGAGCATCATCTAGATTCACATCTTTCCACTCGTCACCATAGGTTACTAATTTTTCCTTAACTAAGTCACCAAAGTTTTTACCATCTGCTTGAACAAATGTTGGTGGTACGAACAAGTTACGAAGGAGTTTGCTTGCTCCACTTTCTCCATTAACTTGAGAAGCATAAGCTGTTCTATCAAAACCAAAGGCGATGGCTTGACGGAAGTCTTTGTTAAGAAGAGCTTTCTTAGTTGAAGTCTTTTGCTCGTCTGTAGTCTTAGAAGTATATTTGTAAGACTGACGGTCAATATTCGTACCGACTAAGAAAGTTGTAGAATCTTGTGTTGTATAAACGATGTTATCCTTAAACTCTTTTTCAAGTTCAGAGTAGCTTCCACTTGTTGGGAAGAGAAGGGCCATTGAGAAACCACCATCTTTAAAGGTTTCTGCAAGTTTGTTATTGTCTTGACCATCCCAGAATGAAAGTTTTACTTTATCAATATGAACATTGTCCTTATCCCAGTAGTTTGGATTCTTTTCAAATTCTACTGAAGATTTTGCTACCAATGATTTCAACAAGAAAGGACCGTTGTAAAGAATACTGCTTGGATCTGTTGCTTTAGCAAAGTCACTTCCTTTAGAAGTAAGGAATTCTTCATTGACTGGTGCAAGAATTCCCATGGTTGTCTTAGAGTTCCAGAAGCTTTCTGGTTTGTTCAAAGTGTATTGAACTGTTTGATCATCTACAGCCTTGATTCCAACTTCTGAGAAGTCTTTAACTTCACCTTTTACATAAGCGTCAAGACCTTTAACAGATTCTTGAACAAGATAAAGGGCTTCTGACTTATTGTCAGCCGCATACTTAAGACCTGTTACAAAGTCTTGCGCTTTAACTGGTGCATACTCTTCGCCTTCAGAAGTGTACCACTTAGCATCTTTACGGATTGTGTAAGTGTAAGTCAACCCGTCTTTAGACACTGACCAATCTTCTGCCAAAGATGGCACGAAGTTACCGTAGCGGTCATTCTCCATCAAACCATCAACGACATTACTTGTGATATTCGCAACCGCAGCCTTACCTGTTGTCAGATAGTTGAGGCTGTCTGGATCTGTTTCATAAACGTAAGAAAAAGTTTTCTCACCTTTTGCACTAGAGCCTGAACCTGAACAAGCTGCCAAAACACCTGACGCTAACAGAGTCACCCCTGCTAGGGCCATTACTTTTGAAAATTTCATAATAAACTCCTTTATGACTTTTTATACATTATAATCCCTTTTCAGCCAAGTGTCAATACAATTTTCAGAATTTTTCCAATTGAATTGGAAACAATTGCCATTTTAAAATTATTTTTTACAGTCAGACTCTTTTATGGCATTCATATTTGAAAAATCTCTTTATTAGCAGTTTTTAAGTAAATCTTTATGATATAATGAAAGGAGAAAGTTGAAAGGAAATACCATGTCAAAAGAAGTTATTGTTGAAAGTTTTGAACTTGATCACACCATTGTCAAAGCACCTTATGTCCGTTTAATTGGGGAAGAAACAGGTCCTAAGGGAGATATCATTTCTAACTTTGATATTCGCTTGGTTCAACCGAATGAAGACTCAATCCCTACTGCTGGACTTCATACTATTGAGCACCTCTTGGCTATGCTCATCCGTACTCGCATCGACGGTATGATTGATTGTTCACCATTTGGATGTCGTACAGGGTTCCATATGATTATGTGGGGACGTCATACTAGTGCAGAAATCGCTGCTGTCATCAAGGATTCACTAAAGGAAATCGCAGAAACAACAACTTGGGAAGATGTCCCAGGAACTACCATTGAATCTTGCGGGAACTACAAGGACCACAGCCTATTTTCAGCTAAGGAATGGGCTAAATTGATTCTCCAACAAGGAATCTCGGATGATGCCTTTGAACGCCATGTCATCTAACACAAAAGAACCAGTTTTTTCAACTGGTCCTTTTTTTACACTCAAAATTTTAATTTAGGCTTTCTCACGAATGACCAAGACACCATCTTCCATATCGGCTTCAAGGTGTTTAGAATCAAGATTATCCAAGTGGAAGTCTGTGACTTTGTCACGAATTTGTTGTTCAACTACACGACGGAGTGGACGAACACCCATGACTTCATCATAACCTTCTTCGGTCATATATTCTTTGGCTGCATCACTCACTGCCAAGTCGATCTCTTTCTTAGCAAGTGTCTTATTGACATCAACCAACATCAAATCTACAATCTTAGAAAGATCTTCCTTGCTCAAGTGTGAGAACTCAATCACAGCGTTAAAGCGATTCAAGAATTCTGGACGGAAGTAAGGTTTCAAACGATCCATCAATTCTGGTTTATCCGCATCTTCTGTCAGGTTCGCTTCATAACCAAAGCCAGCATTTGAAGTTGCGATAATCACTGTATTTTTAAAGTTTACAGTGTTACCTTGACCGTCTGTCAAACGACCATCATCCAATACTTGAAGAAGAAGAGTAATCACTTGAGGATCAGCCTTTTCAATTTCATCAAGAAGGACGATTGAGTATGGATTCCGACGAACACGTTCAGTCAAAGTGTTGTTGTTATCATCGTAACCAACATAACCGGCTGTTGTACCAATCAATTTAGAAACGGCTGTGCGGTCGCTGTATTCTGACATATCCAAACGGATGATAGCATCCTTAGTTCCAAACATATCAAGAGCCAATTGTTTAGCCAACTCAGTCTTCCCAACACCAGTAGGACCTACAAAGAGGAAGCTACCGATTGGACGATTCCCTTCGTCAAAGCCTGCACGGTTCCGACGGATGGCACGTGCTACTGCTTCAACAGCCTTATCTTGACCAATAACCTTAGTTTGCAAACGGTGACCCATATCTTTCAAACGTTCGATATCAGTTGCACCCATTTGTGAAACAGGGATACCTGTCATACGTTCTACAGACTCAGCAACATCATTAACAGTCGCTGTAACCTTATGATCTTCTGTATGGTTGGCAATTTTCTTTTCAAGTTCTTCGATACGAATTTTTGCATTAAGGGCTGCTTCGTAATCTTCTTTAGCAGCTGCAGCTTCTTGTTTAGCTTTTTCTTCTTCAATTTCATGTTCCACAGCATGTACATCTGTCACTGGGTGTTGTGCTGCCAAGTGAGCAGCTGTCACATCGACCAAGTCGATAGCCTTATCTGGCAAGCTACGTTGTGGAATATATTGAACAGAATAATCAACAGCAGCTTTCAATACTTCATCTGGCAAGATAACATTGTGGTGTTGTTGATAAAGATCACGAATCCCTTGGAGAATCTTGAAAGTATCTTCAGCAGATGGTGCATTAACTTTTACTTCGTTGAAACGACGAGCAAGAGCAGCATTTTTCAAAATAGTGTTGCGATATTCATCTTGAGTTGTTGCCCCAATCACTGTCAATTCACCACGTGAAAGAGCTGGTTTCAAAATATCAGCAAGACCTTTAGATCCTTGACCATCCCCTGTGCTACCTGCACCAAGGATTTGGTGGATTTCATCGAAGAAGAGGATAATATTTCCAGCTTCTTTAACCTCGTTTACCAAGTTTTGAATGTTTTCTTCAAAGCTACCACGATATTGAGTACCAGCTTCAAGTCCAGAAATATCAATTGAAATGATTTCTTTGTTCTTGATTGCTGCTGGAACATCACCATTCACGATAGCTTGGGCAAGACCTTCTACTACTGCCGTTTTACCAACACCAGCATCACCGACTAGAACTGGGTTATTCTTTGTACGACGAGAAAGGATTTCAGAAGTTTCTTGAATCTCCTTATTACGTCCAATAACTGGATCCAACTTACCTTCACGAGCTTCTGCTGTTAAGTTACGTCCAAGTTTTGCAAGAATACCATCTTGTTTCATAGCTTTACCTTGAACATACTGAGCTTGGTCACTTCCTTCACTTGGCAGTTGACCTGTTTGACGATAAATAGCAAATTCTTCAGGTGTTACTTCACGACCGTTAATCAAGTAACGACGATTTTCAGAACTATATCCACGCATACCGCCCATCAATTGGTTAAACAAATCATCCATATTGTTAAAGTTATTAAAGTTGTTATTCATATTTTATACCTCGTTTAATTTAAAAATTAGTTAGTCAAAATAATTTGACTTTTTCTGACCTTTGTTTTAAAAATTTTAGACTAGCACTTTGCTACTCTACGTATAATTTCTGGTTTCTCTTTATCCAATACAGATTTTGTAATTGGATTTCTAAAAATACTAATGTTATTCATAGGTTGTACCTCTTTTCTAGGTTTTACCCATACTTTGACCTTAAGATAAATTACACAATCACCTTAAAATCAAGGTTTTCTAAGGATTTCCTTATCCTTATGTCCTTAGTATATCACTTTGGTCAGTATTAGTCAAGATATTTGACCAATTTTGACCAACTTTTTTTAAATATTTTTTTATACCAAAAAACCAGTCAAAATGACTGGTTTTTATTTACTATTTATGAATCTTAGCTCAATGCATCATCCATTGAAAGAACTTCGTGGAAGACACGTTGTGTCAATTCAGTTTTTTGTTCTGGAGTGAGGTACTTAGTATTTACACAGTATCCTGAGATACGTACGATTACGTCTTCACCTGACATGATCTTTTCGTAAACATCGTTCAAGTCCATAACGTTCAAGTTAACGTGTTGTCCACCGTTTTCGAAGTAACCATCAAGGATTGTTACCAAGTTATCAACTTGTTCGTCACGAGTCTTACCAAGAGCACGAGGTGAAACTTGAGTTGTCAATGAGATACCATCAGCTGCGTAACCAAAGTCAAGGCTAGCAAGTGAGTTCAAGTTTTGCAACCATCCACCTTTAGCTTTGTTAGATGGGTTAGCACCTGGTGAGAAGAATTCAAGTTTAGACAAGTTCACTGAACCATCTTCGTTGAGGTATACACCTTTGTGGACTGGTGAGTTACCAGTTTGTTTAGAGTAAGCAACGTTAGATGTGATTGTCAAAAGTGAAACTGTAGCTTCTGCATTCTTGTAAAGTTTGTGGCTACGTAGACGAGTTGTGTAAGCTTCGATCAACCATTCTGCCAATTCGTTTGAACGTGGGTCATCTTCACCCCAACGTGGGTATTCACCGATTGTTTCGTAATCGTAGATGTAGCCATTTTCATCACGGATTGGTTTAACTGTAGCGTATTTGATAGCTGACAATGTGTCAACAGTGTTAGCGAATCCACAGATACCGAATCCCATGTTAGCACGTTGTTTAGTTGGCAAGAAAGCCATTTGAACAGCTTCGTAGTTGTACTTATCAGTCATGTAGTGGATGATGTTCAAAGCATCTACGTAAGTGTCAGTCAACCAGTCAAGAGATTTTTCAAAGTTAGCTTTAACTGATTCGAATTCAAGAACTTCGTCACGGATTGGTTCGATATCAAATACTTTGTAGTCTTTATGAACATCGTCGTAACCACCGTTCAAACCAGTAAGAAGAGCTTTAAGAACGTTAACGCGAGCACCGAAGTACTGGATGTTGTGACGTTGTTCTTCGTTTTCTGGGTCAAGTGGAGATACACAACATGAGATACAGCTCATTTCACCATATCCATCTTTAGCCATTGTTGTTACACCTTCGTATTGGATTGAAGAGTGTTTGTGGCTCATGTGCATACAGTAGCGACGGAAGTTGTATGGCAATTTGTCAGTCCAAAGAACTGTCAAGTTTGGTTCTGGAGAGTTACCGATGTTGTCAAGAGTGTTCAAGAAACGGTAGTCCATCTTAGTAACACGGTGACGACCGTCGTTACCCATACCAGCCATAGAAGTTGTGATGAAGGTTGGGTCACCTGAGTACAATTGGTCGTAAGCTTTTGTACGAGCAAATTTAACTGTACGAAGTTTCATAACGAAATCATCAACAAACTCTTGGATTTCTGATTCAGTAAATGTACCACGAGCAAGGTCACGTTCTGCAAAGATATCCAATACGATTGGTACACGTCCAAGAGATGTAGCCGCACCGTTGATAACACGGCAGACAGCCATGAAGGCAATGTTTACCCATTGGATAGCTTCTTTAACGTTCATCGCTGGTTTACGAACATCAACTCCGTAAAGATCACCCAAGCGTACAACTTGTTGCAATGCTTGATATTGAAGGTTGATTTCTTCACGAAGACGGATTGTTTCTTCATCGATTTCTTCGATTGCATTCCAGTCGTTTACTTTTTCTTGCATCAAGTAGTCTGCACCGTAAAGAGCAAGACGTGCGTAAACACCGATGATACGTCCGCGTGAGTATGCATCTGGAAGACCAGTTACAGTGTGAGCGTGGCGAGCACGACGGATGTTTGAAGTGTAAGCACGGAAGATACCGTCGTTAACAGTTGTTACGTATTTAGTGAAAATTTCGTGAACAGCTGGGTCTGGCTCGTATCCATTTTCTTTCAAAGTAGTTTCAGCCATACGGATACCACCTTTTGGCATGAAGTTCAATTTGAAGAGTTCGTCATTTTGGATACCAAAGATAACTTCGTTTTCTTTGTCGATGAATCCTGCAGGGATATCAGCGATAGATGTTGGACGAGTGTCCATTGGGAAACGAGTTTCTTCGTAATGTGCTTTAGTTTCTTCTACGATTTTTTTGATGTGAAGTGAACGTTCTGTTGGTCCTGCAAGGAAGCTTTCATCTCCATCATAAGGTGTGTAGTTTGCTTGAACGAAACGAGACACACTTGCTTTTTCTTTCCAGTCAACACCTTTAAAGCCTTCCCAGGCTTTGTCAAAAATGTCTTGTGCTTCAACAACTGTCTTAACAACCATGTTAATGTCCTCTTTTTTCTTTCTAGTAACAGTCATCTGTTACATTCATGTACTCAGTATAACATACAGTAAACGATTTCAACAAGTAGAAAATCTCTTTTTTAGCACTTTCTTTTCTAATACAGTTTCAAAAATAAATAAAACTGTATTATATTTTTGAAAAGAATTACTTGGTTTTCATTTTTTCAGAAAAAGAGTATAATAAAATTAAACAAACTAGCACTGAGAGGTTTCTTCATGTTGATTTTCCCACTAATGAATGATTTATCTCGTAAAATCATCCATATTGACATGGATGCCTTTTTTGCTGCTGTTGAAATTCGAGACAATCCCAATCTTAAAGGGAAGCCAGTTGTGATTGGTAGTGATCCTAGAAAAACTGGTGGTCGAGGAGTTGTTTCTACCTGTAGTTATGAAGCGCGAGTCTTTGGCATCCACTCAGCTATGAGTTCTAAAGAAGCCTATGAACGTTGCCCTCAAGCTGTTTTCATTTCTGGAAACTACGAAAAATATACTGCTGTCGGTCAACAGATTCGAGCTATTTTCAAACGTTATACGGATAATATCGAGCCTATGAGTATCGATGAAGCTTATCTAGACGTGACTGAAAACAAACTCGACATCAAGTCCGCTGTTAAAATCGCTCGACTAATCCAACAAGATATTTGGCAAGAACTTCATCTGACCGCTTCTGCTGGTGTGTCTTATAATAAATTCTTAGCTAAAATAGCCAGCGATTACCAAAAACCTCAAGGTCTGACAGTTATTCTCCCTGATGAAGCTGAAGATTTTCTCAAACAAATGGATATCGCTAAATTCCACGGTGTAGGTAAGAAAACAGTTGAGAAATTGCATCAAATGGGGGTATTTACAGGTGCTGATCTTTTAAAAATTTCTGAAATTAGTCTCATTGATCGTTTTGGTCGACTCGGTTTTGACCTGTATCGCAAGGCTCGTGGCATTGATAATTCTCCCGTCAAATCCAATCGCATTCGTAAATCTATTGGAAAAGAAAAAACTTATAGTAAAATTCTCAATCTAGAAGAGGATATCAAAAAAGAGCTAACTCTCCTTTCGGAAAAAGTTGCCCTGAGTCTTCAAAAAAATGAAAAATCTGGAAAGATTGTTATTTTAAAAATCCGCTATGCTGACTTTTCTACAATGACTAAGCGGAAAAGCTTATCTCAAAAGATCCAAGATGCTGAAACTATTTCACAAATAGCTATCCAACTTTACGAATCTCTGACAGATAAAGATAAAGACGTTCGCTTATTGGGTGTCACTGTGACTGGATTTTAAAACCTTGAAGGAAGCAGCTTCCCTCAAGGCTTTTTTCTTATACAAATAATCGAACGAAGCTATAAAGTAGTAAGACACTACCTAGGACAATACGGTATTTTCCAAACATTGTAAAGTCGTGTTTTTTTACATAGCTGGTCAAGAAACGAATGGCAACCATGCTGACTGCAAAAGCCACTACCATTGCTACCAAGAGCAAGAAGAATTGACCAAAACTCAAGACTTCTCCCGCTTTGATGAATTTAAAAATCTTCAAAGCACTAGCTCCAAACATAACTGGAATTCCTAGATAGAAGGTAAACTCAGTTACCACCGAACGACTAGTTCCATTTAACAAACCACCAACGATAGTGGCACCCGAACGGCTAGTCCCAGGTAAAAGAGCCAAGACTTGGAAAAGTCCGATATAGAGGGCCGTTTTATAAGGCAACTTGTCTAGCTCTGTGACTGTTGGCTCAATCGCTTGCGCTTTGTTACGTTTTTCAAGATAGATAAAGGCAACCCCATAAACAATCAACATAATGGCTACTGAAACCATATTATGGAAGTGAGTGTCAAACCAATCATCAAACTTAAAGACAAGGAGAAGAGGTAAAGTCGCAACAAATACTTTCGACCATAATTGCCAAGTTCTACGAACTTGAACTTTATCTTTCCCTGGTTTGAAAGGATTAAGTTTGTTAAAGTAGATAACCATAACGGCTAAGATTGCACCAAGTTGAATAACCACGTTAAACATAGACATAAAGGCTTCACTTTGGTCTTTATATTGGACAAATTCTTCCGCTAGGATCAGGTGACCAGTGCTTGAAATCGGCAACCATTCCGTGATTCCTTCAACAATACCAAAAAAGATAGATTTTAAAATTTCAATAAGATACATAGATAACTCCTTTTTCTATCCTCCATTATATCATACTTTTATAAGCTGTGTTTAGTTTTCTTTAAAAGGCACCGATGCTGCCGCCACCACCGCCGCCAGAAAATCCACCACCAGAACTTCCACTACTAGAAGATACTGAGTAAGTACTTGCCGTATTTGCGACACTGGCATAATGGCTCATTTGCGCTGTTGAATGATAAAACATGCTATGCCAGCCATAGGCTACATAGAGATTGATATCTGGATTTTCAACTTGGATCTGGTGAACCTTCATCAAATGGCTAACCTTGTCAGCATATCCAAACAAAGTTGCATAAACTAATAGACGATTCCAAACAACAATACTTTCCAATTCAGCCTGATCCAGTCGTGCAATCTCACGCAACATATTTTCAAAACTGGTCCAGAGATAGTAGACTTCTGCTCCTGCTTCATTTAGGACACCATCACGATTATCTAGTCGAAGCTTCCAATAATAGAAAACAGCCAAAACTAAACCTAGAAAACCAAGTATTGGCAAGGGGAGGTAAAGATAGCCATGAACGTCCAAACTATACAAGAACAAACCAAATCCGATGATTAGTGGGAAAATAGTAGAAACAGCCATGCTCACTTGCAAGACCTTTTCCCCGCTAGTCAAGGGGCGATAATAATCTGGGAGCCCCCAGAAGGAAACTCGATTTCTTACTCCGTCTTGCATCTCTTTCAATGCTCTTTCAAAAGAATATTTGAGTTTACGGCCTTTTGTTTGAATCCGTTTTTCATCAGTAGCTTTCGCTCCACGGTAAAGGTTCTCAGAAACCTTATAATCTGCAAACAAATTGGAAACAGCAACTTCTTTTTTACCTGAAAAGGTCAGATTTAGGCAGTCTTTCTCAAAGCTTGACAAACCATCTTCTTTTACCAGCCTCAAGCCAACTGCGTCTCCTTCTGAAATAATAGAGACATTCCCACGGTCTATCACATCTAACAAGGTAGCTTGAATAAGTTGGTCAAAGGTGAATTTTCCTGCTCCTTTGGTTAGAGGACTCACTTCCTCTAAGGAGGTCGAGTAGACAGCCTCTGATAAAACCATAGGCTCTAATTCCATCGGCGGTTCATAGAGACGATGATTTTTGGCATATTTGACTGAAGGAGTGGTTTTTCTTCTATAAATAAAATAGAAGCAGATACTCAATAACAAGGAGATGGAAAGTATTGAAGGAAACACCCAAGTAACGAGTTGTTTACTCTGCTCTTTTTCTCTAACAATCGAGTCTTCTATCTTATTAAACTCTTCTAAACGATTCCCTTTTAAGCCCTGATCTGTAGCGCTAGCAAAATCAGTTCGAGGCCAGTAGGCATGCAACTCAACTCCGCGCTTAGACGGAAGATTGTCTAAGCGAATAGTATAGTCATGACCACTCTGTTCAATACTTCCCTCTCTATAAAGTTGACCTGTGTGGAAAAAGAGTTTTTCAGCCCCCTTATCTCCCCTCACATGAAACTCAAACTTTTCAATAGATTCTGAACTATCTGTTAAGGGTTGCCAATTTAATTCAGCGATATCATGATATAAGAAAAGAAGATTTTTCAATTGCCAGGTAAGTTCCACTTCGACCCTGTCCCCTTCCTGACCTGGATTATAGACTTTAACAGTATAACCATTCTTTTCTTCTGTCACTTCGCTAGTAACATCTGTCAGTTTAGCACCATTTTTCGATGCCTCAACCTTTGGATGAGGATCAATTTCAAACCCGCTAGGCATCTTGCCTGCACGACCAAGTCCCACTATTTGGCCATTAAAATCATCCTCAAACTGGTAAACTATCTTCTGCCTAAATTCCGCTGTATTATCTGCATGAATATACAGTTCTCCTTTATAGGATGGAATGCTGAAATCCACGGCAAAAACCAGTTTGGGAACAATTATCAGACATGTAAATATAAGTACTATTAACCATCTTTTTTTCATAATATAGCCTCTTTTGACCTTTTTCTCATTATATCATTTTTTTCCAAGTAAGGGTTTACTAGGATTGAAAAACTTGCTAATTTTCGATACAATAGAGAGAAGCAATTTTAGACTAGAAATAGGAGAAAACATGAAAAAATTATGCTTAACTATCCTTGCTAGCCTGGCCCTTACTTTAGGACTAGTTAGCCAGGTCCAAGCCGATGAATATTTACGCATCGGTATGGAGGCAGCCTACGCACCCTTTAACTGGACTCAAGATGACGACAGTAACGGCGCTGTCAAAATCGATGGAACCAACCAATATGCTAATGGTTACGACGTCCAAATAGCTAAAAAAATTGCTAAGGACCTAGGCAAAGAGCCCTTGGTTGTTAAAACCAAGTGGGAAGGACTTGTTCCAGCCCTTACTTCTGGTAAGATTGATATGATCATTGCAGGTATGAGCCCAACTGCTGAACGCAAACAAGAAATTGCATTTTCAAGCAGCTACTATACTAGCGAACCAGTACTTTTGGTCAAAAAAGATTCTGCCTATGCAAACGCCAAATCACTAGAGGACTTTAGCGGAGCAAAAATCACTTCTCAACAAGGTGTTTACCTTTATGATTTGATTTCACAAATCTCAGGCGCTCAGAAGGAAACTGCCATGGGAGATTTCGCCCAAATGCGTCAAGCTCTTGAAGCTGGTGTCATTGATGCCTATGTTTCTGAACGTCCTGAAGCCCTAACTGCCGAATCAGCAAACGCTAAGTTCAAAATGATTCAGCCTGAACCTGGTTTTAAAACTGGTGAAGAAGATACATCTATCGCTATTGGACTTCGTAAAGATGATAACCGTATCAGCCAAATCAATGCCAGTATTGAAACCATTTCTAAAGATGAACAAGTTGCGCTCATGGATCGTATGATCAAAGAGCAACCAGCAGAATCTACAACGACAGAGGAAAGCAACAGTAATTTCTTTGGCCAAGTCGCTAAAATTCTGACTGAAAACTGGCAACAACTCTTGCGTGGTGCTGGTATTACACTTCTCATTTCAATTATCGGTACCATCGTTGGTCTCGCTATCGGTCTTGCTATCGGTGTCTTCCGTACAGCACCTCTATCAGAAAATCAATTTATTTTCGGCATCCAAAAACTAATCGGTTGGATTCTCAATATCTATATTGAAATTTTCCGTGGGACACCTATGATTGTACAATCTATGGTTATCTACTATGGAACTGCTCAAGCTTTCGGAATCAATCTAGACCGTACGCTAGCTGCTATCTTTATCGTTTCGATCAACACTGGTGCCTACATGACTGAAATCGTCCGTGGTGGTATCCTAGCTGTTGATAAGGGACAATTTGAAGCGGCAACTGCACTTGGCATGACTCATAACCAGACCATGCGTAAGATTGTTTTGCCTCAAGTTGTTCGAAATATTCTACCAGCGACTGGTAATGAGTTCGTCATCAACATCAAGGATACTTCTGTATTGAACGTTATCTCTGTTGTAGAACTTTACTTCTCAGGAAATACAGTAGCAACACAAACCTACCAGTACTTCCAAACCTTTACCATCATCGCAGTTATCTACTTTGTCCTCACCTTCACAGTAACGCGTATCCTACGCTTCATCGAAAAACGTATGGATATGGATACCTACACGACAGGTGCTAACCAAATGCAAACGGAGGATTTGAAATAATGAGTCAACCAATCCTTGAAATCAAACACCTCAAAAAATCCTACGGGCAAAACGAGGTCTTAAAAGACATCTCTCTCACTATTCATAAAGGAGAAGTGATTTCTATCATCGGTAGTTCCGGTAGTGGTAAATCAACCTTCCTACGTTCTATCAACCTTCTCGAAACACCAACTGATGGTGAGATCCTTTATCACGGTGAAAACGTACTTGAAAAAGGGTATAACCTCACTCACTATCGTGAAAAACTAGGCATGGTTTTCCAATCCTTTAACCTCTTTGAAAATCTCAACGTTCTTGAAAATACGATTGTTGCACAGACAACCGTTCTCAAACGTGAACGATCAGAAGCAGAGAAAATTGCTAAAGAAAACCTTGAAAAGGTTGGAATGGGAGAGCGCTACTGGCAAGCTAAACCAAAACAACTTTCTGGTGGTCAAAAGCAACGTGTAGCCATTGCTCGCGCGCTTTCTATGAATCCTGATGCCATTCTCTTTGACGAGCCTACTTCAGCCCTTGACCCTGAAATGGTCGGTGAAGTTCTAAAAATCATGCAAGAACTAGCTCAAGAAGGCTTGACAATGATCGTTGTAACCCACGAAATGGAATTTGCTCGTGACGTATCACACCGTGTCATCTTTATGGACAAAGGTGTGATTGCAGAAGAAGGCAAACCTGAAGATTTATTTACAAATCCTAAAGAGGAACGTACAAGAGAATTTTTACAACGCTATTTAGGATAAGATAAAAGCGGTTGGATAAACCTCTTAAACTAAGAGTTGTATTCCTTTTCAATCCCCAATCAACATTGAGTCAAAGGCTCATGAACATAAAAATCAAGGTCGGAGTTTTTTATTCCGACCTATTTTTATATCTTCGATGCCATCTTCTGCTTTCTGAGCAAGTATTGCTTGTAGCTATATTCCTAATCTTTTATTTGATTTTCATGAGTGATACTCAATGAAAATCAAAGAGCAAACTAGGAAGCGAGCCGCAGGCTGTACTTGAGTACGGCAAGGCGAAGCTGACGTGGTTTGAATTTGATTTTCGAAGAGTATGAGATCACTCCTCTCCTGTCAACCTAGCTCATCCTAACAAATAGATTTGTTGAGTAGGTCATAGCATGGCTATTTCTCCATTCCATAAATAAAAGCAGACCCTAATTAGAGTCTGCTTGTATCCAAAGATTAATCTTCAAATTTTTCATGATTTTTTTCATAGAAATCAATTAATCCAAGGGCTGTTTCAAAGGAAATATTTTTAACTTTTGCACGTCCTTGAGCTAGAGCAATGATAGACATTTCACGTGCATTCGTTTCTTTAGAAATACGATAACCAGTGATCTTCTTATCACGAACCCAGCTAACAACTGATTCTACTTTTTCAAAGTTAGTCTTAGCCATGTTTTTCTCCTATTTTATTCTTTACGATATTTAATTGTATACGTTTTTATGGCATTTGTCAATAAAAAAACATATATCCAATCAAATAAGACGTTAAGATTTGGTTTACTTGGCTTTTAAAGCCGATAATATATGGGTTCGTATATCTTCAACTCCGTTAGGATTTGCTGGTAAGAAAATTGTATTATTACCTTGTTTTTCTGCAAAATTATTCAATGTATCTAAATACTGGTTAGTTAACAAGATTGACATGATTTGCTCTTCAGTTAATTCAACATTGGCTCCTTTTAACTCTTTAATAGAATCAGCAAGTCCATCAACAATTGCTTTTCGTTGCTCTGCGATCCCCACACCATGTAGGCGATCCTTTTCTGCCTCTGCTTCGGCCGCTGTTACGATCTTAATTTTATCTGCTTCGGCCAATTCTTGTGCTGCTACTCTCTTACGTTGAGCAGCATTGATTTCATTCATCGATTGCTTGACTTCCGCATCCGGCTCTACTTTGGTAATGAGCGTTTTGACGATAATGTACCCATACGTTGACATTTCTTCCGCTACTTGTTTTTGAACTTCTAATGCAATTTCATCCTTTTTCTCAAACAATTCATCCAAAGTTAACTTAGGAACTGATGAGCGCAATGCATCTTCAATGTAAGATTTGATTTGAGCCTCAGGTCTCATTAGTTTATAGTAAGCATCTGTAACATTTTGTTCATTTACTCGGTACTGTGTTGCAACATTCATCGTCACAAATACGTTATCTTGAGTCTTGGTTTCCACAACGATTTCACTTTGCAAGAGACGCAGTTGTACACGAGCTGCAATTTTATCAATCCCAAATGGTGCTCTTAGGTGAATACCACTATTGCTCAACTTTTGATACTTACCAAATCGTTCAATGATAGCTACTGATTGTTGTCGAACAACATAGATTGAGCTCATTAGTATAGCTCCTACAATAAGCATTAGAATAATTAGAACAAGTATAACTTTTAAAACCATGGGAATCTCCCCCTTTCTTCATTTACATTATAGCACTTGTAAATAGGTTAGGCAAATGATATGATAAAAATTTCATAGCATATTAAACAAGCATATTATATAGGGTCTCATTCCCATTCAAGTTAATATAAGATGGGTCAAATTTCTCCATCCGGTGAATCAATCCCGCATAATCGTGCTTATCAGCAAGTGCAACCCCTATCAATACTGGACCAGTTCCCTTGCTAGCTCGTTTGATATATTCAAAACGAGTAATATCATCATGAGGTCCTAAGATATCATTTACAAACTCTCGAAGTGCTCCCGGACGTTGTGGGAAATTCACTACAAAGTAATGCTTGATACCATCATAAATCAAGGCACGTTCTTCCATCTCTGGCATACGGTTGATGTCATTATTCCCTCCAGAAATGATACAACAAATGGTCTTGCCCTTAATATAATCGGATAATACTTCCAAGGCTGCAATACTAGCAGCACCCGCAGGCTCAGCTACAATCCCTTGTTTAGAATAAAGATCAATTAAGGTCTCAGAAATCAATCCTTCATCTACACCGATAAGAGTTTCAACATTTTTTCGTGTTGCTTCATAGGTCAACTGCCCTACTTTTTGTACTGCAATCCCATCCGCAAATTTATCAATTTCTTTAAGTTTAACCGGTCCCCCAGCTTCAAAGGCAGCCTTCATAGAACGAGCACCATTTGCTTCAACACCAATCACTTCAATTGCTGGATTAGTTTCTTTAATATAAGTAGAAACACCTGAAATGAGGCCTCCACCTCCAACTGGTACCAAGACAGTATCAAATTCAATAGATTCTTTACGAGCTTCTTCTAAAATTTCATAGGCTACCGTACCCTGGCCAGCTTGAACATAGGGATCATCGAAGGGGTCAATAAAAGTACGATTTTCAGCTACAGTAAAGTCTTGAGCAGCCTTGGCTGAAGCATCAAAAGTATCCCCTACTAATTTGATAGTCACAAAATCTCCTCCAAAGAAACGGACCTGACCAATTTTCTGTTGAGGTGTCGTAATTGGCATAAAGATTGTTGCAGGGATCTTCATCTCATTACATGTGTAGGCAACTCCTTGAGCGTGATTTCCCGCTGAAGCACACACTACACCACGTTCACGTTCCTCTTTTGTCAATTGCGAGATAGCGTAATAAGCTCCACGAATTTTAAAAGAACGGACACGTTGAGCATTTTCCTTTTTAAGATAAATTTTCGCTCCGTATTTTTCGGATAAATAATGATCGTAGTCAAGTGGTGTATTGGCTACTACACCACTCAAAACCTTGTGGGCTTTCACCACATCTTTTGCACTTAGCATAATCTCCTCCTAGATGAGTTTTCAAGATAAAAAGCGAGTTAGGTTCCCCCCAACTCGCCTTCTGTTTATATTCTTAAAAATTAGTTGTAGATCTTGAATGCATCATCGTCGTTTTTACCGACAAATGGCATTGCTTTACGCAATTCTGCACCAACTTTTTCAATTTCAAGGTTAGCTGCTTGTTCACGGTAGGCAGTCAATTTTGGACGTCCAGCTTTGTAGTCATTTACAAAGTCGTTGGCGAATTTACCATTTTGGATGTCCGCAAGAACTGCTTTCATGTTTTCTTTGACTTGTTCAGTGATTACACGTGGACCTGAAACATAGTCACCATACTCAGCAGTGTTTGAAATTGATTGACGCATTTTCTTAAATCCACCTTCGTAGATCAAGTCAACGATCAATTTCATTTCGTGAAGAACTTCAAAGTAAGCCAATTCTGGAGCATAACCAGCTTCTGTCAAGACTTCAAAACCAGCTTCAATAAGGGCAGTCAAACCACCACAAAGTACTGCTTGTTCACCAAACAAATCTTCTTCAGTTTCTTCTTTGTATGTTGTTTCAAGAAGACCTACACGCGCTGCACCAACACCTTTACACCAGTCCATAGCGATGTTTTTGGCATTTCCTGTTGCATCTTGGTAGACAGCGTAAAGTGCTGGAACACCAAATCCTTCTTCGTAAGTACGACGTACCAAGTGTCCTGGTCCTTTAGGAGCACACATAAAGACATCAACATCTGCAGGAACTTTGATGAATTCGAAGTGAATGTTGAAACCATGTGCAAATCCAACAGCATTTCCAGCTTCCAAGTTTGGAGCAATTTCTGCTTCGTACAATTCTTGTTGGATTTCATCTGGTGCCAAGATCATGATAACATCAGCCAATTTAGTTGCTTCTGCTACTGTGTAAGTGTCAAAACCATCTTCTTTTGCTTTATCGAAAGATTTACCTGGACGTACACCGATGATCACATCGCGACCTGAATCACGCAAGTTTTGAGCGTGCGCATGTCCTTGTGAACCATAACCAATAACGGCGATTTTTTTACCGTCAAGTGCTGCTACTTTTACATCTTTTTCGTATTCCATTTGAACTGCCATAGTTTTTTCTCTCTTTTCTATTTTTATTGCCTGTTAGGCTGGTTTAACAAATTTAAGTTGGATTCTTTTACTCAATGAAAATCAAAGAGCAAACTAGGAAGCTAGCTGCAGGTTGCTCAAAGCACTGCTTTGAGGTTGTAAATAAGACTGACGAAGTCAGTAACATATACCTACGGCAAAGCGACGCTAACGTAGTTTGAAGAGATTTACGAAGAGTATTAGTCGCGGGTAAATCCAGTTGCACCCGTACGAGCGATATTCTTGATACCGTAAGGTCGAATGACTCGAATCAAAGCTTCACTCTTTTCTGCATTCCCAGTCATCTGAATGGTAATGGAACTTGGAGCTACATCGACTACTGTTGCACGGAAAGGTTGGATAATAGCCAAAATTTCTGCACGTTTTTCAGCAGGCGCTGAAACCTTTATAAGAATTACTTCTCGTTCTAAGTGGGGCTGATCCGTAATATCACGAATACGAATTACATCAATCTGACGATTCAGTTGTTTGATGATTTGCTCCACCTCGTCATGTGAGGCAACATCGATGATAATGGTAATCCGTGACACATTTGGATTTTCGGTTGCGCCAACAGAAATGCTTTCGATATTGACTTGACGTCTCGATAAGACTCCTGTGAAGCGATTGAGAACACCTGAACGGTTTTGAAGTTTGGCTGTTAACATTCTACGCATTAAACTTCACCCCCAACATCTCATGATTACTCTTACCAGCTGGTACCATCGGTAAAACATGTTCTTTCCGAGAAATGTCTACTTCAATAAACATTGGTTCATCTTCCATGATGACTTCCAAATCCTTCTCAAGAGTTTCAGGATTATCAAACTTATAATTCTTAATTCCATAGGCTTGAGCCATCAATTGGAAATCTGGAAGGCTATCAAAGACCGACTCTGAAGTTCGACCATCATAGAAGGCTTCTTGCCACTGGCGAACCATCCCGAGTGAATGGTTATTAAGCATGATGACCTTGATTGGAATCTTGTAAATATTTAAGATTGCCAATTCCTGATTAGTCATCTGGAAACCGCCATCTCCGACAAAGAGAACAACTTCTTTATCTGGATTAGCAATCTTAGCACCAATAGCTGCTGGAACTCCGAATCCCATGGTTCCTAGACCACCTGATGTTACGAGTTGTCGCTCGTTTTGGTAAGGATAGTATTGAGCCGTCCACATTTGGTGTTGTCCAACGTCTGTTACAACAATGGCATCGCCATTGGTCAACTCACCGACGCGTTCAATAACTGCTTGAGGTTGAACCACACGTTCTTTCTTATCATAAGAACGAACACGATTCTTATCTTTGGTAACTTTTTCAATCCATTTTTCAGTATTGTTACGAACGATTGGCTCAGCTAGTAACTGCTGCAAGGCCTTTTTAGCATCTCCAACAACCGGGATATCAACAGCGATAATCTTACCAATCTCTGCTGGATCGATATCAATATGCGCTACTTTTGCATTCTTAGCAAAGGTTTTAGGATTTCCAGTCAAACGGTCATCAAAGCGGCAACCAATAGAAATCATGAAATCAGCCTCAGTCATGGCAATATTTGCTGCAAAGGAACCATGCATTCCGCCCATTCCCAAAAACAGTGGATGGCTAGTTGCAATTGTTCCCTGTCCCAAAAGACTTGTCACAACTGGAATTTGATAACGCTCTGCAAATTCATTTAACTCTGCCGCAGCCTCAGCGTAACTAATCCCACCCCCAGCTAGCAAGACTGGTTTTTTAGCCTTAGACAATTGCTTCAAGATTTTCTTGATTTGCATATCATTTGGCTCAAGTGTTGGCTGATAACTTGGTAAATCTATCTCTGGAGAGTATACGAAGTCTGTCTCAAGCGCAGAAACATCTTTTGGTAGGTCAATGACGACTGGCCCTGGACGACCTGTAGTCGCAATATGCACAGCTTCTGTAATAATTCGCGGAATATCCGCAGTTTCTCGAACCTGATAATTGTACTTAGTGATTGGCATGGTGATACCAACGATATCAGCTTCTTGAAAAGCATCCTTACCGATTCCCGCTCTTGCAACTTGTCCTGTGAAGACCAAAAGGGGAACACTATCGCTCATAGCATCTGCGATCCCTGTAATGGCATTTGTAGCTCCTGGTCCGCTTGTGACGACTGCAACACCCAGTTTTCCTGTTGACTTAGCATAACCTTCAGCTTCGTGAAGACAGCCCTGCTCATGGCGACCTAGAATATGGCGGATTCCCTTAAAATTATAAATAGCATCATATAAAGGAAGTACTGCTCCACCAGGATAACCAAAAATCGTGTCGATTCCTAAGTCGCGAAGTGTTTCCAAAACAAGATCCGATCCCGTCTTAGGTGAGTCTAAAATGATTTTCTCCATCGTTCCCCTTTCTCTTCTCTTAAAAATAGCTTGTTACTATCATACCATTTTTTCAAAAATTTTCAAGAGAAAAGAGCAAATTTTCTGAATTTTCTATCTAGATACTTTACAATATCAAATAGATTAGAAAGTTTATACGTATTTTTATTTTTTTAATAGAAAAAAGGTTGAGACAAATTTGTCTTCAACCTTTCATGTTAAATCATTACTAATTAAAGTGAGTTAACGTCAACCTTGATACCAACACCTTGAGTAGTTGTGATTGTCAAGCTTGTTACGTAAGTTCCTTTAGCAGTAGCTGGTTTAGCTTTTTGGATTGTTTCGTTGAATGCTTTGAAGTTTTCTACTAACTTGTCAGCTTCAAATGAAACTTTACCGATGATAGCTTGTACGATACCTGCACGGTCAGCACGGTAAGTGATTTTACCACCTTTAGACTCTTCAACTGCTTTAGCAACATCCATTGTTACAGTACCAGTTTTAGGGTTTGGCATCAAGTTACGAGGTCCAAGGACACGTCCAAGACGTCCAACAAGAGCCATCATGTCAGGTGTAGCGATAACTACGTCGAAGTCCAACCAACCGTCGTTGATTTTAGCAACAAGGTCATCTTCACCAACGAAGTCTGCACCAGCAGCTTTTGCTTCTTCAGCTTTTGCACCACGTGCAAATACAAGAACGCGAGCTGTTTTACCAGTACCGTTTGGCAATACCATTGCTCCACGGATTTGTTGGTCAGCTTTTTTAACGTCAATGTTCAAGTTGTAAGCAACTTCTACAGTTGCATCAAATTTTGCAAAGTTAGTTTCTTTTGCAAGAGCTACAGCTTCTTCTACGCTGTATGCTTTTGTGCTGTCGATCTTCTCAAGAGCAGCACGAAGTTGTTTGCTTTTTTTAGCCATTTTCTATTCTCCTTGTAAGTGGTTCAATCGATTTTCATCTCCCACGTCACTTCTCGAAATGATGAAGTCTTGCGGGTTATATAGGGATGTTATTGATTAGTCAACAACAGTGAATCCCATAGAACGAGCAGTACCTTCGATCATACGCATTGCAGACTCAATGTTTGCAGCGTTCAAATCTGGCATTTTAGTTTCTGCAATTTCTTGTACTTGTGCACGAGTAACTGTAGCAACCTTAGTTTTGTTAGGTGTACCTGATCCTTTTTCAACACCTGCAGCTTTTTTCAAAAGAACAGCAGCTGGTGGTGTTTTTGTAACGAAAGTAAATGATTTGTCTTCGTATACTGAAATAACAACTGGAATGATCATACCAGCTTGGTCAGCAGTACGAGCGTTGAACTCTTTTGTGAATCCCATGATGTTGATACCAGCTTGACCAAGAGCAGGTCCAACTGGTGGAGCTGGTGTAGCTTTACCAGCAGGGATTTGCAATTTTACAAGTTTTTCGACTTTTTTAGCCATTTTTAAATCCTCCTTTGTGGTTTTGGCGGTAATTTAGAGATTTTTACCTCCCACAAGTATGCTTTACACATACCCATCTATTATACACTATTTTAAAAAAAATGCAAGAGAAATTTTTATTTTTGACATTTCTTTATGTTACACTTTTTTGGTGCAATTAATCTTCAAAATCTTCTACCACGATGGAGTGAATTCATTCGCTCAAAGTCAGTACAAAACTCAAGCCCTTTTCAGTAGCGCCTCTTTCCACAAATCCAAGAGACTCAAAACATCTTATAGAGGTACGATTGAAAGTATAGATTTCTTGAACGTTCAATTGTTTCCAACCCTTTTGCCGAGCTAGATCAATCAAAGCCTTCAAAACCTTGCGTCCAAGTCCTTGATGTTGATAAATTGGATTGCCAATCACAATAGGAAGGTTTTCCTGAGATAAGGTTACATCCCCAATTGGAAGCCACTCTCCTTTTTCTCGAAACTCAATCCAGAACAAATCCCCGTGTCTTTCTAAATAGGAATACATGGCATTTAATTTTTCCGGACTATAAGGTATTCTAATACCGTCTACAAGTTCCACCAAATCCACATCTTGATACCAGGCCAAAGCTGCATCATGATGATCTGCTAAAAAATAGGGAACTAGACGCAAGGAATCATCTATCTGAATGATTTTTGTCATCATTTTCTAATCCTAATACTAGCTCCGCTGCTTGATTAAAACCATCACACCAGTTATACCACTTTGCCTCATACTCATCTTGAGGTAAGATTTGATTTTTTAAATCCAGAACAGAGTATATCTTTCTTTTCTCACAAGCTTGCGCATAAAGATGATAGAGTTCATCACCTCCATCTCTATCCCACTCAGCAGAAATTGTATCCTGGCCTACCAACAAAGCCTGATAAGCCCTGTGATGCCCATCTGTAATCAACAAATAATCTCCAAATGCAAGAACACTGATTGGATTGATATTGTGCTTTTCTACCGATTGATAAAGCATCTGGATATCTTGTAATTTCTCTTCTGATAAGTATAGTTGACTCGGATGAAGATCTTTTATGTTGACTTCCATTTCTTTCTCCTCAAGAAGAGTTAATGCCTACTTCTGCTTGCCTGTAAATCGCCATTGAAAACGCAGTTTATCATAGAAAGGAAACTCCATAAACAAAACTCCTAGGCCTACACAAAGGCTGGCAATCACATCTGATGGGTAGTGAACTCCCAGATAAATTCTTGATACCAATACACTGACGATGTATAAACTTAGCAAGATTTGAACGATTTTTCTCCAAGTTGTATTCTTAATCCGTTGGCTCAAAATCACAATCAAAGATCCTACCATGAGCGTCACAGCCAGAGAATGTCCACTAGGAAATGAGAAACCTTTTTCCTCCACTAGATGTACTATTTCTGGTCTAGGTCGTTGGTAGATATTTTTAAAAGTTACGATTAAGATTCCAGCTAAAGTCAAATTCCCTAGCATGAGATAAGTTTCCAGTTTCCATCGCTTACGGTAAAAAATAAAAGCTACAATGAGAACCCAAGTGATAATGACTGGGATATCAATTAAATGTGTGATTGTTCTGAAAAGAAAGGTCAAGGAAGCAGGTAAGTCACCTCGAATAGCAGTCTGGATTGGTTGATCAAAGCCAATCAGCATATTAGGGTAAAACTTGACAATATAACCTAAAATTACAAAAAGCAAAAGGGCAAAAGAGCCCTTCATCAAATATGTTTGTTTATCTTTCATAGTATTTTAAAGTTGGTTTCAAAAGGACAAACAACAACCAGAAAGAGATGGCAAAGATAATACCTTCAATCAGATTAAAAGGCAAGACCATAGTCATCAGGTAGTTGCTCAATCCTAAGATTTTCTCAATATCAAAATTAGCAAACCTAGCGTACAAAGGAACAGCATAGACGTAGTTCAGAACTAGCATAGCTAGAGTCAAACCAAGCGTACCAGCTATTGAAGCTAGGACGAAACGCATGGTTGTACGCTCTTTTTTCCAAATCAAACCAAAAGCAAGTACAAAGACTCCCAAGGCAACAATATTCATCGGTAAACCAATATAGGTACTAACCCCTTGATTGTTCAAAAGAATTTTCAACAAGGACCGAAGGAAAAGCACTCCAAAAGCTGCTGGTAAATCCAAGACTACCAATCCCACAAGGACCGGTAAAATACTGAACTCAATCCTCAAGAAGGATGCCGCTGGCAAAAGCGGAAAGTCAAAGTACATCAACACAAATGAAAGCGCTGATAGAATTGCAATGGTCGAAAGTCGACGTGTGTTTGTCATAACAGGTTCCTCCAATTTTCTATAAAATCAGAAGAAGTTGGAAAGGATTCCTCTATCTACCCTCTATTTTTATATTCCAAAAGTTTCCCCTCACTCTTTTTAGCAAGCGGTTGCAATTTACCTATAAAAAATCAATTAGAATAGACAAAGCCATTCTTTCGTCTTCTCCCATCCAGACTATACTGTCGGTTGTGGAATCTCACCACATCAGCTTGCGCTCGCGGACTTATTTGGCTAAGATATTTTAGATTTATCTAGACGTCGCAGTCGAAGATAATACTTAAAGTATATCGAGACAAGACAACGAAGAGAAAGCTAAAATAGCTAGTCAAATTCACCGCCGGTCGGGAATCTCACCCAGCCCTGAAGACCCCTTTATGATAACAAAAAAAGCTTGCAAGCGCAAGCATTTTATCTAAGTGTTTATTTCAATTTATCTGTTTCATAAGTGTGAACCAGTTCGAGGCCCACAAAGTTTTGTTGTCGGAGAGCCTCATAGACAATCATACATACTGTATTAGATACATTCAGGCTACGAACATGTTCATCATTCATCGGAATTCTGAGAGCCTTTTCTGGATGCTCACGCATAAATTCCTCAGGCAAGCCCTTATCTTCACGCCCAAAGAGAAAATAATGATCTCCTTCTGTCGTGAAATCTGCATCTGAATAGACTTTTTCTGCAAACTTGGAAATCAGGTAGAGCTGACCATCCATTTTTCCCATAAAATCAGCCAAGCTATCATAAAAATGAATCTCAAGCTTGTCCCAATAATCTAGACCTGCCCGCTTCATCTTACGATCATCAATAGGAAAACCCATCGGTTTGATAATATGAAGGGGCGCATTCGTTGCTGCGCAAGTACGAGCAATATTACCCGTATTTTGTGGAATCTGGGGTTCAAATAATACAATGTGATTTGCCATGCCTTGTTTCCTCTCACTAGTGCAAAAAAATAGCCACACTGCCCGGAGTCAAGCTCAGCAAACAGCGTGGTTAAGGCATCGTTAACTTACCTCACAACAGGTTTGAAGTAAATCAGCGAAACTACTGTTTTAGTATATCACTTTCAGCTTGATTGTCAATAGAAATGACTTGATTTTTTCAATTTTTTTACAAACATATTTACATTAGCTAAAAATGCTTATGTATTCATTAGAATTACACGAAAATAGCTGATTTATATCTTAAATTTTGAACAAGTAAGATTATCAGTGGGACAATTTTCTACCCTAATAATGAAAAGAGTCGGTTGCCGAGTGCATTTTATTCTAAAAAAGAGTATGATAGATACATATTGAAAAAGTAGGTTATTTAATATGAAGATTATTCTTGTCGGAGGGGGGAAAGTTGGTTCTGCCCTTTGTCGTTCACTTGTCGCTGACAATCATGATGTTGTCCTAATTGAACAGAACGAAACGGTTCTTAATTATATGACAAGCCGTTTTGATATTATTGGAATTGCAGGAAACGGTGCTGACTTTGCCATGCTAGAAGCTGCCAATGTTCAAGACTGCGATATTTTCATCGCTATGACTCAATATGACGAGGTCAATATGGTCTCTGCTGTCTTAGCTAAAAAGATGGGGGCTAAAGAAACCATCGTCCGTGTTCGCAATCCTGAGTATTCCAACCCTTACTTTAAAGAAAAAAATATTCTCGGATTTTCTCTTATTGTCAATCCAGAACTCCTTGCAGCTCGTGCTATCGCTAATATCATCGACTTCCCAAATGCTCTTTCTGTTGAGCGTTTTGCAGGTGGTTTGGTTAGTTTGATGGAATTCAAGGTTCGAATTGATAGTAATATTTGTCAGATGTCTATTGTTGATTTCCGTAAAAAGTTTGGTAATGTTATCGTTTGTGCCATTGAACGCGATCATAAGCTCATGATTCCAAGTGGGGATATGGTCCTCCAAGATAAGGATCGGATTTTTGTTACAGGTAACCGTGTAGACATGATGCTTTTTCATAACTATGTCAAATCTCGTGTCGTTAAAAGTTTACTCATTATTGGAGCTGGAAAAATCGCTTACTACCTTGTTGGTATTTTGAAAGATAGCCGTATTGATACCAAGGTCATTGAACTCAATCCAGATCGCGCAGCATTTTTCAGTCAAAAATATCCAAAACTCTATATTGTGCAAGGTGATGGAACCGCAAAAGATATCCTCCTAGAAGAAAGCGCCCAACACTACGATGCTGTCGCAACTCTCACTGGCGTTGACGAAGAAAACATTATTACATCTATGTTCTTAGATAGTGTTGGTGTTCAGAAAAACATCACCAAGGTCAATCGAACTAGCCTTTTAGAGATTATCCATGCACCTGAGTTTTCTAGTATTATCACACCAAAAACCATCGCTGTAGATGCTATCATGCACTTTATCCACGGTCGTGCCAATGCCCAATATTCAGATCTTCAAGCGATGCACCACCTTGCAAATGGACATATTGAGACTCTTCAATTTCTCATCAAGGAAGCCAATAAAATGACTGGCAAACCATTGTCTCAACTTAAATTCAAAAAAGATTTGTTGATCGCTGCTATTATTCGTAATGGGAAAACCATCTTCCCAACTGGTGAAGATAGCCTTCAAGTCGGTGATAAGTTAGTTGTCATCACACTACTATCAAATATCACCAAAATCTATGATCTGTTAGAGAGGTAAGCTATGAATAGAAGTATGGTACGATTTCTTCTTGCAAAGCTACTCTTGATCGAGGCTGGTCTACTCTTAGTTCCAGTTAGCATTGCTCTTTATTATCGAGAATCAAGTCAAGTTTTTACAGCTCTTTTCTCTACCATCGGAATCCTTGTTGTTCTAGGTCTTCTTGGCATCATCAGCAAGCCTAAAAAACAGCGAATCTATGCAAAAGAAGGGGTCTTAATTGTAGCTCTCTGTTGGATCCTCTGGTCATTCTTTGGTGCCCTTCCCTTTGTCTTTTCAGGGCAAATTCCCGATATGATAGATGCCTTCTTTGAGATTAGTTCTGGCTTCACAACAACGGGAGCAACCATTTTAAATTATGTTTCTGTCTTAAGTCGTTCTCTTCTATTTTGGAGGAGTTTTACCCACCTCATCGGAGGGATGGGGGTACTGGTTTTTGCCCTAGCTATTATGGACAATGCTAAAAATAGTCACCTAGAAGTTATGAAGGCTGAGGTTCCAGGACCAGTATTTGGCAAGGTTGTATCTAAGCTAAAAAATACAGCTCAAATCCTTTATATCCTCTACCTGGCTATGTTTGCCCTCTTTGTAGTTATTTATTACCTTGCTGGGATGCCACTCTACGATAGTTTTGTTATCGCTATGGGTACTGCTGGTACTGGTGGCTTTACTGTTTATAATGACGGAATTGCCCACTATCACAGTTCTCTCATCACCTATCTGACAAGTGTCGGGGTTTTGATGTTTGGTGTCAATTTCAATCTCTACTACTACCTCATGCTCCGTCGTATCAAGGAATTCTTTTTTGATGAAGAACTCCGAGCATATCTCTTGATTGTGGCTATATCTACTGGTCTAATCACACTCAACACGCTTCATCTCTATAGCGGAGTTTCTCAAAGCTTTGAGATGGCCTTCTTCCAAGTATCTAACATCATTACCACTACTGGTTTTGGATATGGAGATATCACGAACTGGCCTTTGTTTTCTCAATACATCTTGCTAATGCTGATGGCAATCGGTGGTTCTGCTGGTTCTACCGCTGGTGGTCTCAAGATCATCCGTGGAGTCATCCTGTCTAAAATTGCTAAAAATCAAGTCTTGTCTACCATATCACCTCACCGTGTGTTAACCCTTCAGGTTAATCAAACGGTTATTGATAAGGATACCCAGCACAAGATCCTGAAGTATTTTGTGGTTTATATCATGATTCTACTCAGTTTGATTTTCATCGTCAGTTTAGATACCAATAATTTAATGGTTGTCACGAGTGCTGTTTTCAGTTGTTTTAACAATATCGGTCCTATTTTAGGAACAACTGCAAGTTTCTCAATTTTTAGTCCATTTTCAAAACTTCTACTATCTTTTGCAATGATTGCAGGACGTCTGGAAATCTATCCAATCATACTGCTCTTTATGAAGCGAACCTGGTCTAAACGTTAGAACAATCAACTTTACACCCTATCTTCTCTCTTCAAGGAACCCTTGAAGGGGGATTTTTTAGTTTCAAAAGACAAGACAGCTCTAAAAATCGACAATTGGGAATTTAAGGATTTTTCTCTCCTATCTTTTAGCTATAATAAGAAAAAAATATAGGGGATACTTTATGGAAAAAGTCATGAAATCAATTCGACTACTCTTGTTCTTTGCCTTAATCCAACTGGCATTTTGTAGTTGTATCTTTTGGTCTGGAACCTCTCTGGCCCTCAAACAATCCTGTTTTTATTTTCTACTGGCTTTATTAGGATTATCTGGGTCTTGTGCCTTTATGCATTATTTATCTAGTCACAACCTAAAAAGAGATAGACTGATTGATAGGAGTCGCTTTATCTTTTTATTGTATAGTATGATGGTTATTGTCAATCTCTGTGGTGTTGGACTTGTTCTGTCAGAGAGTATCGTCACTGTTAACTTACTTCAAAAAGAAGCTGTAGAACTCATCCTTCCCTCCTTCTTTTTTCTCTTTGGAGTTGATCTCGTTACCTTTCTCCCCTTGAAAAAATGGAGAAGGTTACAAAAAGATTCCAGTAGCAAGGAAGTGAGATTTTCCGTCATCATCATTTCTATTTTAATCTTCCTACGTAATCCAATCACCATTTTATCGATTGCTTTTTATATTGGCCTTGGTGCTCTATTTCTCAGTTTTTTATTCCCAAAAAATTTGAGACAGGAGGTATCATTCTACGGTCATTTGATTCGGGATATTCTATTTGTCGTCTGTACTTTCATCTTATGGTAACAAATAGAATCTTCTCAGCAATTGTGCTATAATTAGATAAAAATTTTAGGAGACATATCAATGAACTTTTTTAAAGATTTTCGTAAACGACTCGCGTGGTTTGGGATTTTGTTAGTAGCCATCGTGCTCTCTCAAATCCCGATGCAAACTCTAGCTCTGCTAGCAATAAGTCAGATTGAGCCTATATGGTCATCACTTATCGTAGCTCTTATTTCGATTCTTGTACTTGCTATCTTTTTATACGGAGCCCATAAGAGCAAGTTACTAGTATTTAAGCCTAAACTCTTAACGATTAATGATCTTCCTCGTATTGTTTTGAGTTATTTGACAATCTTTGTTGGAAATCTTGTAGGTGGCATCTGGTTACAACTCATAAAACAAACAACAACTTCTAATCAGCAAGTAATTAACAACCTTATTTCTGAAAGCTCTCTGATTAGCAGTTTCTTCCTCATCGTTTTAATCGCACCTATTTGTGAAGAAATCATCTGTCGCGGGATTATTCCTACCAAACTCTTCCAAGGCTACGAAAAGTTTGGCTATATTATTGGTTGGTTGATCTTCCTCCTTGCGCACAGACCTTCTAATCTCCCTTCCTTCTTGATTTATGGCTGGATGTCAGCCGTCCTCACTTGGACTGCTTATCGTACCAGACGTTTGGAAATGTCTATCTCAGTCCATATGCTACTTAATAGTATCAGCTTCATCTTAATGGCACTCTTCATAATTTTTATGAAAAATTTCGGTATGTAATACCCAACTATTCATTCCCTTAGGCTAGATCAATCGTCCTAGTCTAAGGGATTTTTTGTTTCAACAAACTTTTCACCTCAGAAAATCCACCTTTTTCTACAATCTCAAATTTTTTTAAAAAAATTTTAAAAATATTTTTATGCATAAATTTTATAGAATATAAAAATAAGTTAACTTAACATGTATATTTGTGAATATTCTTATAAAAAAAATGTAAGAAATACTTTAAAATAGCCATTTTAAAGCCTTTTAGGCCTTATCATATCCCTTGTAATGCATATTAATTTGTGATACTATTAGCTTGTAAGCGATACCAATATCATTTGGTACACACGAGAAAAAAAGGAGGATCCACATGTCTTCACATCCAATTCATGTTTTCTCAGAAATTGGGAAACTGAAAAAAGTTATGTTGCACCGTCCGGGTCAAGAATTAGAAAACTTGATGCCAGATCACCTTGAGAGGTTGCTCTTTGATGACATCCCATTTTTAGCAGATGCCCAAAGTGAACACGACGCCTTTGCTCAAGCACTCCGTGACGAAGGAATCGAAGTGCTCTATCTTGAACAGTTGGCTGCTGAATCATTAACTTCTCCAGAAATACGCGACCAGTTCATCGAAGAATATCTCAACGAAGCAAATATTCGTGGTCGACAAACTAAAAATGCCATCCGAAAACTGCTTCATGATATTGACGACAATCTTGAACTGATCAAGAAAACAATGGCAGGTGTTCAAAAAGTTGAATTGCCTGACATCCCTGAAGAAGGCAAAGGATTAACTGACTTGGTTGAATCTGACTATCCGTTTGCCATCGATCCAATGCCAAACCTTTACTTCACCCGCGACCCATTTGCGACTATCGGGAATGCAGTATCACTTAATCACATGTACGCCGATACACGCAATCGCGAAACACTTTATGGTAAGTACATCTTCAAGCATCACCCAATTTATGGTGGCAAAGTAGAGCTCATCTATAACCGTGAAGAAACTACTCGGATTGAAGGTGGAGATGAACTTGTTCTTTCAAAAGATGTCCTAGCAGTTGGGATCTCTCAACGGACCGATGCCGCTTCTATCGAAAAACTTTTGGTTAATATCTTCAAAAAGAATGTTGGCTTCAAGAAAGTTTTGGCTTTTGAATTTTCAAACAGCCGTAAGTTCATGCACTTGGATACTGTCTTCACCATGGTAGACTATGACAAATTTACAATCCACCCAGAAATCCAAGGCAATCTTCGTGTCTATTCCGTCACTTACGAAAATGAAGAACTCAAGATTGTTGAAGAAAAAGGAGATTTGGCAGAACTCCTTGCTCAAAACCTTGGTTTAGAAAAAGTTACACTCATTCCTTGTGGTGATGGTAATATTGTTGCAGCTGCTCGTGAACAATGGAATGATGGCTCTAACACACTCGCTATCGCACCAGGTGTCGTAGTCGTTTATGAACGCAACACTGTGACCAATAAGAAACTTGAAGAATATGGACTTCGTCTCATTAAGATTCGCGGCAGGGAGTTGGTACGCGGTCGTGGTGGACCTCGTTGTATGTCAATGCCGTTTGAACGCGAAGACATTTAAATTCTTCCTATTTCTGCCTAGCATCTGCTAGCAGAATCATGCTTGTTAGAAAAGGATATATAGAATGATACATTCAGTATTTCAAGGAAGAAGTTTTCTAGCTGAAAAAGATTTTACCCGTGCAGAGCTCGAATATTTGATTGGACTTTCAGCTCACTTGAAGGATCTTAAAAAACGAAACATCGAACACCGCTATCTAGCTGGTAAAAATATTGCTCTTTTATTCGAAAAAACTTCTACCCGTACACGCGCAGCATTCACAACTGCTGCAATCGATCTTGGTGCACATCCAGAATACCTGGGGGCCAACGATATTCAACTAGGTAAAAAAGAAACTACGGAAGATACCGCAAAAGTTTTGGGACGTATGTTTGATGGTATTGAATTCCGTGGTTTTAGTCAAGATATGGTTGAAGAATTAGCTGAATTCTCTGGTGTTCCTGTTTGGAATGGCTTGACGGATAAATGGCACCCAACTCAAATGCTTGCAGACTATTTGACAGTACTAGAAAATTTCGGACATCTTGAAGGTTTGACATTGGTTTACTGTGGTGACGGTCGTAACAATGTTGCCAATAGCCTTCTAGTAACAGGAGCAATCCTTGGTGTGAACGTTCATGTCTTTTCACCAAAAGAACTCTTCCCAGATCAAGCAGTTGTTGCACTGGCTGAGGGATATGCCAAAGAAAGTGGGGCTCACATTCTCATCACAGAAGATGCTGATCAAGCTGTAAAAGGGGCTGATGTCCTTTACACTGATGTTTGGGTATCTATGGGCGAAGAAGATAAGTTTGCAGAACGCGTTGCTTTGCTAAAACCTTATCAAGTAAATATGGAGCTTATTAAGAAAGCAGGCAATGAAGACTTAATCTTCCTCCACTGCTTACCAGCCTTTCATGATACAAATACAATCTATGGCAGACAAGTAGCTGAGAAATTTGGTGTAAAAGAAATGGAAGTAACTAATGAGGTCTTCCATAGCAAATATGCTCGTCAGTTTGATCAAGCAGAAAATCGTATGCACACCATCAAAGCCGTTATGGCTGCTACACTAGGAAATCTCTATATTCCTAAAGTGTGATACCAACTATAAGAAACAGCTTAGGGGCTGAGACTAGTGTTTTAGTCCGGTCCCTTTTTGTAATAGTTACGAGCTCTGAGTTGGAATTTGAAAACAGTCACATTCAAGCTACTAGCTTAACATTCAACCTAAACCTCATAACAAAAAATTAACTGCCTCCCCAGTTATTTACATGTCTAGAATTCCAACTCTGCTCGTTTGTAGAAAGCCTTCTTCTCAACTTCCAAATCCAAGCTTTTAACCAAAATTGGTTTTTATCCATCCAAAAGAAAGGAGCGCTCATGTCTCATCGTAAAATTGTTGTCGCTCTTGGAGGGAATGCTATTCTCTCTACCGATCCATCTGCTCAAGCCCAAGAAGCAGCTCTGGCAGAAACAGCACGCCATCTGGTGAAACTCATCCAAAATGGTGATGAATTGATTATCACCCATGGCAATGGACCGCAAGTCGGTAACTTGCTCCTTCAACATCTAGCAGCAGATTCCGAAAAAAATCCAGTCTTCCCTCTAGACTCACTCGTAGCCATGACTGAAGGTAGTATCGGTTTTTGGCTCCAAAATGCTTTAGATAATGCTTTGCTTGATTTGAAATTGGAAAAACCTGTTGCGTCTGTTGTAACGCAAGTAGTCGTAGACAAAGATGATCCAGCATTTCTTAACCCAAGCAAACCAATCGGTCCTTTCTACTCAGAAGAAGATGCCAAAGCAGAAAGCGAAAGAACTGGAGCAACCTTCAAAGAGGATGCAGGTCGCGGTTGGCGTAAGGTCGTTGCTTCGCCAAAACCTATCCACATCAAAGAAATCGATAGTATCCGAGCATTGCTAAACGCAGGTCAAGTTGTCATCGCTGCAGGCGGTGGAGGTATTCCTGTAATCGAAAATGAAAACGGTTACCTATCGGGGGTAGAAGCCGTTATCGATAAGGACTTTGCATCTCAACGCTTGGCAGAACTGGTTGAAGCCGATCTCTTCATCGTTTTGACTGGCGTAGATTATGCTTATGTCAACTATAACAAACCAAATCAAGAAAAATTGGAGCAGGTAACTGTTAGCCAACTCCAAGAATACATCCAAGAGGGGCAATTTGCTCCTGGTAGTATGCTACCAAAAATCCAAGCTGCCATTGATTTTGTAACCAATCGTCCAGCAGGAAAAGCCGTCATCACTTCCCTCAGCAATTTGGGAGCCTTGATTGAATCTGATAGCGGAACAATCATCGTTAAAGATTAATATCTTAGTGATACCTTACAAGAAAGTTTAGTCAGCACTCTTGCCACCATCATTCGTTTTTATACTGTGTGACATAGTTTAGGAGGAAAAACAAATGAGTGAAAATAAAAAAAGGTTTCAAATGCCTTCATCATACACTGTTTTGATCATCATCATTGCCATTATGGCATTTTTGACCTGGGTCATTCCTGCAGGTAAGTATGATACCAATGAAGCAGGTAACCTCATCGCAGGTACCTATCAAACTGTTGACTCTAATCCTCAAGGGATTTACGATGTCTTTATGGCACCAATTCGTGCCATGCTCGGTCACGAACCAACTAGCGCAGCAATCGACGTTGCCTTCTTTATCCTTATGGTCGGAGGTTTCCTTGGTGTCGTAAACGCTACTGGTACACTCGATGTAGGGATTGCCTCCATCGTTAAAAAATACAAGGGCCGCGAAAAAATGTTGATTCTCATCCTCATGCCCCTCTTCGCACTTGGAGGAACTACCTATGGTATGGGGGAAGAAACCATGGCCTTCTATCCCCTTCTTGTCCCTGTAATGATGGCAGTTGGTTTTGACAGTATCACTGCCGTAGCCATCATCTTACTAGGTTCTCAAGTTGGTTGTTTGGCATCTACATTGAATCCATTTGCTACAGTTATCGCCTCTGATACTGCAGGAATCTCTTCTATGGATGGGGTTATTCTCCGTGTTATCTTCTGGTTTGTAATGACAGGTATCAGCACTTACTTTGTCTATCGTTATGCAGAAAAGATTCAAAAAGATCCTACTAAATCACTCGTTTACGCTCAACGCGAAGAAGATATCAAACACTTTAATGTTTCAGAAAACGATGATGCACCATCTACTTTGAGCAAGAAACAAAAACATGTCCTCGCTTTGTTTGTATTAACCTTTATCATTATGATTGCAAGTTTCATCCCTTGGGTTGATTTGCATGTTACTGTATTTGAAGACTTCAAGAATTGGTTAATCGGCCTTCCTGTAATTGGAGGAGTTATCGGTTCATCTGCTCAACCATTTGGTAGCTGGTACTTCCCAGAAGGCGCTATGCTCTTTGCCGTTATGGGGATTTTGATTGGTGTTGTCTATGGTCTCAAAGAAAGCAAGATTGTCTCAACCTTCCTAACTGGTGCTGCAGATTTGCTTTCAGTAGCCTTGATTTGTGCGGTTGCTCGTGGTATCCAAGTTATCATGAACGATGGTATGATTACTGCAACCATCCTACACTGGGGTGAAGTTGGCCTTCAAGGTCTTTCTCCTCAAATCTTCATCGTATTGACCTATATCTTCTACCTACCTATGTCCTTCCTCATTCCTTCTTCATCTGGTCTTGCTAGTGCAACTATGGGTATAATGGCTCCTCTTGGAGAGTTCGTCAATGTTAAAGCAAGCCTTATCGTCACTGCCTACCAATCTGCATCTGGTGTCCTTAACCTTGTGACTCCTACTTCAGGTATTGTTATGGGTGCTCTTGCTCTTGGTCGTGTCAGCCTTGGAACTTGGTGGAAGTTTGTTGGAAAACTCGTCATCGTCATTGTCGTTGCAAGTATTCTACTTCTTATCTTAGGTACCTTTGTGCCATTCTTATAATAAAGAGGGAAATACGGATGAAATCCTATATTACAGAATCAATCAAAGAGGATTTTCTTCAAAGTTTGAAAACAATCATCTCTTATCCTTCTGTTCTCAATGAAGGTGAAAATGGCACTCCCTTTGGTCAAGCAATTCAAGATGTCCTGAAAAAAACGCTGGACTTATGTCAAGAACTTGGTTTTAAAACCTACCTTGATCCTCAAGGATATTATGGGTATGCAGAAGTTGGAGAGGGGGATCTCCTTGCCATCCTCTGCCACCTAGATGTAGTTCCTGCAGGCGATTTGACAGACTGGGAAACTCCTCCATTTGAAGCTAGTATCAGAAATGGGCGGGTTTATGGTCGGGGTTCTCAGGATGATAAAGGACCTTCTCTTGCAGCCCTTTACGCAGTCAAAAGCCTGCTTGACCAAGGAATTCAATTCAAAAAACGGGTTCGGTTCATATTTGGCACTGATGAAGAAACACTTTGGCGTTGTATGGCAAGATATAATGCCATTGAAGAGCAAGCCAGCATGGGATTTGCTCCCGACTCATCATTTCCATTAACCTATGCAGAAAAAGGACTCCTTCAGGTCAAACTTCATGGACCTGGATCAGAACAACTCGCCTTAGATGTAGGCGGAGCATTTAATGTCGTACCTGATAAGGCAACCTATCAAGGACCACTTATGGATCAGATCCAGACAGGCCTCATATCTGCTGGCTACGATTATCAACAAAATGACCAGAACCTTACTGTTCTAGGACTATCTAAGCATGCCAAGGATGCTAGCCAAGGGATTAATGCAGTCATTCGATTAGCCACCGTCCTTGATTCCATTCAATCCCATCCTGCACTTACATTTCTTGCCAAAGAAGTTGGTCAAGATGGTCAAGATGGTCAAGGAAAAGGAATCTTTGGTGATATCAGCGACCAGCCTTCTGGACATTTATCCTTTAATGTGGCCGCCTTAACCATTACTCCCGAAAGTTCTGAGATTCGAATTGATATCCGAATCCCAGTCCTTGCAGACAAGGATGCCCTTGTTCATCAGCTGATAGAGTGCGCAAAAGCTTACCAACTTAGCTACCAAGAATTTGACTACCTAGCACCACTTTACGTGGCAAGAGATAGTATGCTCGTCACTACTCTCATGCAAGTTTATGAAGAAAAAACTGGTGACAAGAGTCCCGCTCTATCATCTGGCGGTGCAACCTTTGCACGTACGATGCCAAACTGTGTCGCTTTTGGCGCCCTCTTCCCAGGAAGAGAGCAAACAGAACATCAAGCAAATGAATATGCTATCTTAGATGATCTCTATCAGGCTATGGATATCTATGCTGAAGCTGTTTACCGATTAGCGACCTAAAAGACCTCCTAAACTCCGTCCCAAATCGGGACGGAGTTTTAGGAAAATTCTAAATAGCAAGTCACAACAAAAGCCAAGGAAGGGATTTTCTTGGCTTTTTGCAATAGTTTTAAGGTAAGTTACAAACTCAGATACTCTTTTTCACTACGACACTGAGTTTGGCAAATCGATTCTATTTGGCAAACGAAGTTAGTAAGGCAGTTAGCTAGGCCACTTTCTACACGTTACGACACTGAGTTTTACAAATCGATTTTATTTGCCAAACGCAGTTAGAAAGGCAGGCAGCTAGACCGCTTCCTTTCTGTTACTAGGCAAACTGCCATAGCGGTTACCGATTGTTACATTACGACACACAGTTTAGCAAATCGATTCCATTTGCCAAACGTAGTTAGTGAGGCAAGCAGGTAGCCCAATTTCTACCCGTCACGACGTAAAGTTTTACGAATCGATACTATTCGTAAAACTTTACTAGTGGAGCGCCTAGCCAAGTTCCATAGAAACTTGGCGTTAGTTACTTAGATTGTTACACAATCAAGTAACTTTGGCGATCTACATCTTCTCTTCTAACTCTACATCTGGATACTTGTCCGCAAACCAGCGGAGGGCAAAGTCATTTTCAAAGAGGAAGACAGGCTGGTCAAAGCGGTCTTTAGCCAAGATGTTTCGACTTGAAGACATACGCTCATCCAAGTCCTCAGGCTTGATCCAGCGAACGGTCTTTTTACCCATTGGGCTCATAACCACTTCTGCATTGTACTCATTTTCCATACGATGTTTGAAGACTTCAAACTGCAATTGACCAACGGCACCCAACATATATTCACCTGTTTGGTAGTTGGTATAAAGCTGAATAGCTCCTTCTTGAACCAATTGCTCGATTCCCTTATGGAAAGATTTTTGTTTCATGACGTTCTTAGCAGAAACTTTCATGAAAATCTCAGGAGTAAAGGTTGGCAGTGGTTCAAATTCATACTTATTTTTTCCAACAGTTAGTGTATCCCCAACCTGATAAGTACCTGTATCGTAAACCCCGATGATATCTCCAGCCACGGCATTAGTGACATTTTCACGACTTTCCGCCATAAACTGAGTCACATTCGAAAGTTTAGCCCCTTTACCAGTACGAGGGAGATTGACACTCATGCCACGCTCAAATTCACCCGATACAATACGAACAAAGGCGATGCGGTCACGGTGTCGAGGGTCCATGTTGGCTTGAATTTTAAAGACAAAACCTGAGAAATCCTTGTCATACGGATCCACAATTTCGCCATCTGTTTTCTTGTGTCCATGTGGTTCTGGAGCAAACTTGAGGAAAGTCTCAAGGAAGGTCTGAACACCAAAGTTAGTAAGAGCTGATCCAAAGAATACTGGTGTCAAATCACCTGCAAGAATGGCTTCCTCTGAGAATTCATTTCCTGCTTCATTCAAAAGCTCAATATCATCTTTAACTTGTTCATAGAATGGATTGCTAGCAAAGAGTTTATCGCCATCTTCTAGGCTGGCAAAACGTTCATCCCCTTTGTAGAGTTCCAAACGTTGGTTATAGAGGTCGTAGAGCCCCTCAAAGGCTTTCCCCATTCCGATTGGCCAGTTCATTGGATAACTTGCAATACCCAAGACTTCTTCCAATTCTTGCAAGAGATCTAGTGGTTCACGACCGTCACGGTCCAGCTTGTTCATAAAGGTAAAGACTGGAATCCCGCGGTGTTTGACAACCTCAAATAATTTCTTGGTTTGGGCCTCGATACCCTTGGCAGAGTCCACTACCATGACCGCAGCATCCACCGCCATCAAGGTCCGATAGGTATCTTCTGAGAAGTCCTCGTGCCCTGGCGTGTCTAGGATATTCACACGCTTGCCATCATAGTCAAACTGCATGACAGATGAGGTTACCGAAATCCCACGTTGTTTCTCGATATCCATCCAGTCAGACTTGGCAAAAGTCCCTGTTTTCTTTCCTTTTACAGTACCAGCCTCACGAATCTCGCCCCCAAAGTAGAGCAATTGCTCAGTGATGGTTGTTTTCCCCGCGTCCGGGTGAGAGATAATGGCAAAGGTACGACGTTTCTTAATTTCTTCTTGAATATTCATAAGTTCTCTTTCTTTGATTCTCTATTTTTCTTGTTTCAATGGCTAAGAATGATTTCTACATTGGATTTTACCATTCCTTTCAACACTCCATTATATCGGATTTTAGCATTTTTTTCAATTTCTATTTCTTTTCAGTTCCGCCTCCCTTATTTATAGGAAAATATGGTAAAATAGAACAGATAAATAATCATCATTTCACGAAAGGATACCAGATGAAAATTACGCAAGAAGAGGTAACTCACGTTGCCAATCTTTCAAAATTAAAATTCTCAGAAGAAGAAACTGCTGAGTTTGCGACAACACTCTCAAAAATTGTTGATATGGTCGAATTGCTGGGCGAAGTCGACACTACTGGTGTTGAAGCAACGACTACCATGGCAGATCGCAAGACCGTTCTTCGCCCAGACGTAGCCGAAGAAGGAACTGACCGTGATCGCTTATTTAAAAATGTACCTGAAAAAGATAACTACTATATCAAGGTACCAGCTATTCTGGATGATGGAGGAGATGCCTAATGACTTTTAACAATAAAACGATTGAAGAGTTGCACAACCTCCTTGTATCTAAGGAAATTTCTGCAACCGAACTAACGCAAGTAACACTTGAAGATATCAAATCTCGCGAGACAGCTATCAACGCTTTTGTTACCATCGCTGAAGACCAAGCTCTTGCTCAAGCCAAGGCTATTGACCAAGCTGGAATCGATGCTGAAAATATCCTTTCAGGAATTCCACTTGCGGTTAAGGATAATATCTCTACAGACGGCATCCTGACAACTGCTGCCTCAAAAATGCTCTACAACTATGAGCCAATCTTTGATGCGACAACCGTTGCCAATGCAAAAGCGAACGGCATGATTGTCGTAGGGAAAACTAACATGGACGAATTTGCCATGGGTGGTTCAGGTGAAACTTCACACTATGGTGCGACTAAAAACGCTTGGGATCAAAGCAAGGTTCCTGGTGGTTCATCAAGTGGTTCTGCCGCAGCTGTAGCCTCAGGACAAGTTCGCTTGTCACTTGGTTCTGATACTGGTGGTTCCATCCGCCAACCTGCTGCCTTCAATGGGATTGTTGGTCTCAAACCAACCTACGGAACGGTTTCACGTTTCGGTCTCATTGCCTTTGGTAGCTCATTGGACCAAATTGGTCCTTTTGCTCCAACTGTTAAGGAAAATGCTCTCTTGCTCAATGCTATTGCTAGCGAAGATGCTAAAGACTCTACTTCTGCTCCTGTCCGCATTGCTGACTTTACTTCAAAAATCGGCCAAGACATCAAGGGCATGAAAATCGCTTTGCCTAAAGAATATCTTGGCGAAGGGATTGACCCAGAAGTTAAGGAAACTATTCTTAATGCTGCCAAACACTTTGAAAAACTGGGTGCCATCGTCGAAGAAGTGAGCCTGCCTCACTCTAAATACGGTGTTGCCGTCTACTACATCATCGCTTCATCAGAAGCTTCATCAAACTTGCAACGTTTTGACGGTATCCGTTACGGCTATCGCGCAGAAGATGCAACCAACCTTGATGAAATCTATGTAAACAGCCGTAGCCAAGGTTTTGGTGAAGAAGTGAAACGTCGTATCATGCTAGGTACTTTCAGTCTTTCATCAGGTTACTACGATGCCTACTACAAGAAAGCTGGTCAAGTCCGTACCCTCATCATTCAAGATTTCGAAAACGTCTTTGCGGATTATGACTTGATTTTGGGTCCAACTGCTCCTAGTGTTGCTTATGACTTGGACTCACTCAACCATGACCCAGTTGCCATGTACTTGGCTGACCTTTTAACAATTCCTGTCAACTTGGCTGGTCTACCAGGAATTTCAATTCCTGCAGGATTTGTTCAAGGTCTACCAGTAGGACTCCAATTGATTGGTCCTAAGTATTCAGAAGAAACTATCTACCAAGCTGCTGCTGCTTTTGAAGCAACAACAGACTACCACAAACAACAACCCGTGATTTTTGGAGGTGACAACTAATGAACTTTGAAACAGTCATTGGACTTGAAGTCCACGTAGAGCTCAACACCAATTCAAAAATCTTCTCACCTACTTCTGCCCACTTTGGAAATGACCAAAATGCCAACACTAACGTGATTGACTGGTCTTTCCCAGGCGTACTACCAGTTCTCAATAAGGGTGTTGTCGATGCTGGTATCAAGGCAGCTCTTGCCCTCAACATGGACATCCACAAGAAGATGCACTTTGATCGCAAAAACTACTTCTATCCTGATAATCCTAAAGCCTATCAAATTTCTCAATTTGATGAGCCAATTGGTTACAACGGATGGATTGAAGTGGAACTAGAAGACGGAACAACTAAGAAAATCGGTATCGAGCGTGCTCACCTAGAGGAGGACGCTGGTAAGAACACCCACGGTACGGATGGTTTCTCTTATGTCGACCTTAATCGTCAAGGCGTGCCATTGATTGAGATTGTATCTGAAGCCGACATGCGCTCACCAGAAGAAGCCTACGCTTATCTAACAGCCCTCAAGGAAGTGATCCAATACGCTGGTATCTCTGACGTTAAGATGGAAGAAGGTTCTATGCGTGTAGATGCCAACATCTCTCTTCGTCCTTATGGTCAAGAGAAATTTGGTACCAAAACTGAGTTGAAAAACCTCAACTCCTTCTCAAACGTTCGTAAAGGTCTTGAATACGAAGTGCAACGTCAGGCTGAAATACTTCGCTCTGGTGGTCAAATCCGCCAAGAAACACGTCGTTATGATGAAGCGAACAAGGCAACTATCCTCATGCGTGTCAAGGAAGGTGCTGCAGACTACCGCTACTTCCCAGAACCAGACCTACCACTCTTTGAAATCTCAGATGAGTGGATTGAGGAAATGCGTACAGAGTTGCCAGAGTTTCCAAAAGAACGCCGTGCGCGTTATGTATCTGACCTTGGTTTATCAGACTACGATGCTAGTCAGTTGACTGCTAATAAAGTCACTTCTGACTTCTTTGAGAAAGCTGTTGCCCTCGGTGGCGATGCTAAACAAGTCTCTAACTGGCTCCAAGGGGAAGTTGCTCAATTCTTGAATGCCGAAGGCAAAACACTGGAACAAATCGAATTGACACCAGAAAACTTGGTTGAAATGATTGCCATCATCGAAGACGGCACTATCTCGTCTAAGATTGCCAAGAAAGTCTTTGTCCACCTGGCTAAAAATGGTGGAGGTGCGCGTGAATACGTGGAGAAATCAGGTATGGTTCAAATCTCAGATCCAGAAATCTTGATTCCAATTATCCACCAAGTCTTTGCAGATAACGAAGCTGCTGTTGCCGACTTCAAGTCAGGAAAACGTAACGCTGACAAAGCCTTCACAGGATTCCTCATGAAAGCAACCAAAGGCCAAGCCAACCCACAAGTCGCCCTCAAGCTACTTGCCCAAGAATTGGCTAAGTTGAAAGAAGATTAATATGTAAAAGAAACCAGCCCTGAGGTTGGTTTTTCTTGACAAATACAAGGAAAGCGTTTACAATATTGCATGTAAAGTTTCCTAAAAGGAAAACTAAAAATCGCAACAATAAGGAGTTATTCATATGGCTACAATGAAAGCAGCTCGCTGGCATGCAGCAAAAGATGTTCGTATTCAAGAAGTAGAAGTCCCTGAGGTACTTCCGCACCAAGTAAAAGTTGCTGTTAAATTCACAGGAATTTGTGGTACTGACCTCCACGAATTTTTAGATGGCCCTATCTTCATCCCAACAGAAGAACATGTCTATTCTGGTCAAAAAGCACCAGTAACACTGGGACATGAATTTTCTGGTGAAATTGTAGAAGTCGGAAGCGATGTTACTCGTGTTAAAGTTGGTGATCGTGTTGCTGTAGAACCAATTCTAGCTAAGAATAACTTAGTTGGTAATTATAATTTGGATCCAAACCTTAATTTTGTCGGTTTGGCTGCAGACGGTGGATTTGCCAAATATTGTGTTTTAGACGGTGACTTAGTACATGTCATTCCAGATAGCTTAAGCTATGAGCAAGCTGCTCTCACTGAGCCAGCTGCTGTTGCAGTTTATGCAGTTCGTCAATCAGCACTAAAAACTGGTGATACTGCTGCTGTCTTTGGCTTAGGTCCGATTGGTCTTTTAATTGTAGAAGCCCTTCGTGCAGCGGGTGCTTCTAAGATTTATGCTGTTGAACTATCACCTGAACGTCAAGCAAAAGCTGAAGAGTTAGGAGCTATAGTTGTCCGTCCGGAAGAAGGTGAAACAGCTGTTGAAGCTATTCATCGTTTAACAAACGGTGGTGTAGATGTTTCTTATGAAGTAACGGGTGTGCCAGTAGTTTTAGGACAAGCCTTAGCTGCCGTACATAAAGCAGGTGAGTGTATGGTGGTCTCTATCTGGGAACGAGAAGCAAATATTAATCCGAATGAATTTGCAATCCAAGAAAAGACACTAAAAGGAATCATTGCTTATCGTCATATCTTCCCTAAAGTATTAGAATTGATGGAACAAGGCTACTTCTCTGCTGAAAAATTAGTTACTAAGAAAATTAAATTGGAAAATATAGTCGAAGAAGGCTTTATCGAATTAACTCAAGATAAGTCACAAATTAAAATTTTGGTAGAACCAGAATAAAAATCAATCTTTTTAAGACAATACTAACAGGTCGGAGTAAGCTTACTTCGGCCTTTTGAAATATAATACTCTTCGAAAAACTCTTCAAACCACGTCAGCGTCACATTACCGTATATATGGTTACTGACTTCGTCAGTTCTATCCACAACCTCAAAACAGTGTTTTGAGCAACCTGCGGCTTGCTTCCTAGTTTGCTCTTTGATTTCCATTGAGTATGAGAAGAAATATAGTGGATACTCTTTAACATTAACCACTCCACCTGACTAGGCAATATTCTTTTTCTCCCCTACCATCTCCCGTTAACTATTTTGACTTTATTTCCAGAAGATTTTATGGTAGAATGAAGAGTAATAATATTTATTAAAGAGGTAAAAACATGATTGAAGCAAGTAAACTAAAAGCTGGTATGACCTTTGAAACAGCAGAAGGAAAATTGATCCGCGTTTTGGAAGCTAGCCACCACAAACCAGGTAAAGGAAACACTATCATGCGTATGAAATTGCGTGATGTCCGTACTGGTTCAACATTTGAAACAAGCTACCGCCCAGAAGAAAAATTTGAGCAAGCTATTATCGAAACAGTTCCAGCTCAATACTTGTACAAAATGGACGACACAGCTTACTTCATGAATACAGAAACTTATGACCAATACGAAATTCCTGTTGTAAATGTTGAAAACGAATTGCTTTACATCCTTGAAAACTCAGATGTAAAAATCCAATTCTACGGAACTGAAGTAATCGGTGTGACTGTACCAACTACTGTTGAATTGACAGTTGCTGAAACACAACCATCTATCAAAGGTGCTACTGTTACAGGTTCTGGTAAACCAGCAACAATGGAAACTGGTCTTGTCGTGAACGTTCCAGACTTCATCGAAGCAGGACAAAAATTGATTATCAACACTGCAGAAGGAACTTACGTTTCTCGCGCCTAATCTCTAGAAACTAGAAAGAGGTCATTCTATGGGAATTGAAGAACAACTTGGCGAAATCGTCATCGCCCCACGTGTACTTGAAAAAATTATTGCTATCGCAACTGCGAAAGTTGAAGGCGTACACTCTTTTTCAAACAAATCAGTATCTGACACCCTTTCAAAACTTTCTCTTGGTCGTGGCGTATATCTAAAAGAAGCAAACGATGAGCTCACAGCTGATATCTACCTCTACCTAGAGTACGGTGTCAAAGTTCCTAAGGTTGCTATGGCTATCCAGAAAGCTGTTAAGGATGCTGTCCGCAATATGGCTGATGTTGAAATCACTGCCGTCAACATTCACGTTGCTGGTATCGTTCCAGATAAAACACCAAAACCAGAATTGAAAGACTTATTCGACGAGGACTTCCTCAATGACTAGTCCATTATTAGAATCTAGACGTGAACTACGTAAGTGTGCTTTCCAAGCCTTGATGAGTCTTGAATTTGGTTCAGATCTAGAAACTGCTTGTCGCTTCGCCTACACACATGATCGCGAAGATACAGACGTACAACTTCCTAACTTCCTTGTAGAGCTCGTTTCTGGTGTCCAAGCTAAAAAGGATGATCTGGATAAACAAATCACTCAACATTTGAAAACTGGTTGGACCATCGATCGTCTGACTTTAGTGGAAAAAACTCTTCTACGCCTAGGAGTTTTTGAAATTACTTCATTTGACACTCCTCAACTCGTAGCTGTTAACGAAGCCATTGAGCTTGCTAAAAGCTTTTCAGATCAAAAATCAGCCCGTTTTATCAACGGACTCCTCAGTCAATTTGTGACAGAAGAAGATTAAATAATATAGAAAAAGTGTTTGACAATTATCAAACACTTTTTTCTTTCCCTTCTACTATCTAAAAAAGTGGTAATAGACATAATTATAAACAAAAATCCAGATGGGCTTTGCATAAGTGAGAAAGTTGAAAAAACTATGGCATAGGATTGTAATTTTCAGGTTCTTTGTCCAACGGTAGACAAGGGCATAGAAGAAACCGCCTAAACTATAAAACATTAAACTGATAGGATCGCGATGGGAAAATACCAAATGACTGATTCCAAAGATAAGGGCTGATAAGATAACATCCAGATAATACTTGGAGTTTGGAAAGAAGGTATTCATAAAATACCCTCTATCAGCGCTCTCCTCAAATATAGGAGCAACGATGACACTCGATATAAAATGGAAACTAGTCGCTAAAAAAGTAGGTTGTCCATTAGAATATAAAGTCGAAATAAGGTCTTGAAAGATATACTTGTTATCAATTAAGTGATGAAACTGTAACTGAAAAGTATCCAACAATTGACGAACAAAATAAGTAGCCACTAGACTTATTACAAGGTAGAAAAGCCTTGACCATTTCCATGACTGTTTTTCAAGGATAAAGAGCATTTTTTTCTTTTTCAACCAGCAGACAAACACCACTAAAAGAGTTACTTCACCAACTGCTGAAATGATAGAATATCCATCTATCCCCCATCCTAAAAACTTAGCCATATGAAGACTACTAAACTCTAGTAGATAAACCGATAAAAATACCAGTAATATATAGGTTCCCAAATGCCCTAGTTTTTTCATACTCACTCCTTTAACTTATCAATAACCAACACCAGAACCACGTCTAGTCACATCAACAAGTATAGTTTTCTGATTTGTTGCTATACTAGGTCAAATCCAAATTCTTTCATCAAACATCCAAATCATACCACCGCCTGAAACTTGCTCTAACTCTTCAAACGAAAGAACTGTAAATATATCTGTCAAGTAGCTTCTTAAATAATATGTTTCTAAGCCTATATGTTCATTATACATATTTTTTTGATTATTTTAGCAGTTATTTCCTCAACTGTCAATTCTTAATCCTGAAATGTCTTTTTATAGAAGCCAAAAAGCTAGAACCTTTTCCTAGTTCTAGCTTTCTTTTTAATATTTTCTAAAGCGTTGATAACGTTCTTCAATGAGTTGATCTAGCGGAAGTTTACCAAGTACATCGAGTTCTGCTTGGAGTTGTTCCTTCACTTGCTTGATTAAATCTTTGCTTGAAAGACCAACTTCAGAAATGACCTTATCTACAACTTGCATATCCAACAACTCATACGAGGTGATTTTCATCAACTCAGCTGCTTCCATGGCGCGAGTTCCATCTTTCCATAAGATAGAAGCAAAGCCTTCGGGACTGAGAACTGCATAGACAGAGTTTTCTAGCATCCAAACACGGTCCGCGACTGCTAGAGCTAGAGCTCCACCAGAGCCACCTTCTCCGATAATAATGGCAATAATGGGCACTTTTAGGTCGCTCATTTCAAAGAGATTACGGGCGATAGCTTCACCTTGTCCACGTTCCTCTGCCCCTACACCTGGATAGGCACCAGCAGTGTTGATAAAGGTAACAACAGGACGACCAAACTTTTCAGCTTGCTTCATCAAACGAAGGGCCTTGCGATAGCCTTCTGGATGGGGTTGTCCAAAGTTACGGTTAAGATTATCTTGTAAACTTTTACCTTTTTGGATTCCAACTACAGTTACTGCTTGGTCTCCCAACCATCCGATACCACCAACCACAGCACCATCATCTCTGAAAGAGCGATCACCATGTAGCTCTACAAAGTCATCAAAAATTCCTGTTGCGAAGTCCAAGGCAGTTAAGCGGGTTTGTTCACGTGCTTCTCTGACGATTTTCGCTATATTCATCAACGATCCCCCTTATGCAACCTTACTAATCGAGCAATCATATCTGGCAATTCTCGCCGTTTTACAATTGCATCTACAAAGCCATGCTCTAGAAGAAACTCTGCCTTCTGGAAATCCTCTGGTAAGTCTTCCCTTACAGTATTTTCAATCACACGGCGTCCAGCAAAACCAACCAGACTTTGCGGCTCTGCCAAGATGATATCCCCTTCCATGGCGAAGGAAGCTGTTACACCTCCAGTCGTCGGATCAGTAAGGATTGTCAGATAAAAGAGACCTGCATTGGAATGACGTTTGACTGCTGTAGAGATTTTGGCCATCTGCATCAAGCTCATGATTCCTTCCTGCATGCGTGCTCCGCCAGAAGCTGTAAACAATACGACAGGTAATTTTTCAGCGGTCGCATATTCGAACAAGCGAGTGATTTTCTCACCAACAACTGTCCCCATTGACGCCATAATAAAGTTAGAATCCATGATGCCAAGGGCAACCTTCTCTCCCTTAATCAAAGCTGTTCCTGTTACAACAGCCTCATCAAGACCTGTCTTTTCACGCATCAAAGTCAATTTTTTACGATAGCCTGGAAAATTCAAAGGATCCTGAGTCTCAATCCCTTTAAACATTTCCAAAAACGTACCCATATCAATGGTTAAAGCTAAACGCTCTTGAGCTGAAATACGGAAGGTATAGCCACAGTGAGGGCATATACGCTCACTCCCCAAGTCCTTTTGGTAAATCGTGTATTTGCAACCTGGACATTGGGAGAAGAGCTCATCTGGAACCTCTGGCTTGATCTGAGGTTGATTTACAGTCGAACGATTGGGATTGATTCGAATATATTTATCTTTTTTACTAAATAGAGCCATACATCCCCCTTTTCGGTCTTATACTATTTTTATACTCAATTAAAATCAAAGAGCAAACTAGGAAGCTAGCCGCAGGTCGCTCAAAGCACTGCTTTGAGGTTGTAGATAAGACTGACGAAGTCAGTCACATATATAATCCAAGGCGAAGCTGACGCGGTTTGAAGAGATTTTCGAAGAGTATTACATTATTCTTTTTCTTGATAGTGTGGTAAGAAGGTCTCCATCAAGAAGGAAGTATCGTAGTCCCCTGCTATCACGCGACGATCAGAGATTAGATCTAGTTGGAAATCAGCATTGGTGACGATTCCTTCAATTTCGAGTTCATATAGAGCTCGTTGCATTTTCATAAGAGCATCAAAACGATTTTCACCATGAACAATAATCTTAGCAATCATACTCTCATAGTAGGGTGGAATAGTGTAACCTGGATAAACTGCAGAGTCAACACGCAAGCCAACACCACCACTTGGTAGATAGAGATTAGTAATCTTACCAGGACTTGGTGCAAAATTAAAGGCTGGGTTTTCCGCATTAATACGACACTCAATGGCATGACCTTTTAGAACAATATCTTCCTGCTTCAAAGCCAATGGTTGACCTGCTGCAATACGAATCTGTTCCTTGACAATATCCACACCAGAAACAAATTCTGTAACAGGATGCTCTACTTGAATACGAGAATTCATCTCCATAAAGTAGAATTTACCACTTGCTTCATCCAATAGAAACTCAATAGTACCAGCATTCTCGTAACCAACAGACTCCGCTGCACGAACAGCTACAGCACCAATTTCATTACGCAGTGTCTTCCCAATAGCAATTGAAGGACTTTCTTCTAAAACTTTTTGGTTATTCCGCTGAAGCGAACAGTCACGCTCACCTAGGTGAATAACATGACCCATCTGGTCAGCAAGAATCTGTACTTCAATATGTCGAGCAGGATAAATCACACGCTCTAGGTACATAGCCCCATTACCAAAGTTGGCTTTAGATTCACTAGAGGCTGTTTCAAAGGCTGAAACAAGATCTTCTGCCTTTTCAACCTTACGAATCCCTTTACCACCACCTCCAGCTGATGCCTTAAGCATGACTGGATAACCAATCTTTTCGGCAATAGCAAGAGCCTCTTCAGCAGTATGGACTTCACCATCTGAACCAGGAATGACGGGTACCTTAGCCTTAATCATCTGAGCACGGGCGTTGATTTTATCTCCCATGACATCCATTACTCGAGCTGATGGCCCGATAAATTTGATACCGACTTCTTCACACATGGTTGCAAATTTGGAATTTTCACTTAAAAATCCAAATCCAGGGTGAATAGCTTCAGCTTCAGTCAATACCGCAGCTGAAAGGATGGCATTGATGTTCAGATAAGATTCTGTAGCCTTCCCAGGGCCGATACAGATAGCCTCATCAGCCAAAAGAGTGTGGAGAGCTTCCTTGTCAGCAGTCGAATAGACAGCGACTGTTGCGATTCCTAACTCTCGAGCCGCACGAATAATACGAACAGCAATTTCACCACGATTGGCAATTAAAATCTTACGAAACATGGAAAACCTCCCTAGTTTCCAATAGCAAAGGTCAGAGTACCGCTTGCTGCAAGCTTACCATCTACTTCTGCCTTCGCTTCTACTACAGCGATTGTGCCACGACGTTTGACAAACGTTGCTGTCATGACAAGCTGATCACCAGGAACAACTTGTTTCTTAAACTTAACCTTATCCATACCAGCATAGAAGACAAGTTTCCCTTTTTTTTCAGGTTTAGACAATTCCAAAACACCTGCTGTCTGAGCCAAGGCTTCCATAATGAGGACTCCTGGCATAACTGGGTATTGAGGAAAATGACCATTGAAGAAAGGTTCGTTAATCGTCACATTTTTAATGGCAACGATTGTATCTTCGCTGACTTCCAAAACACGATCCACTAAGAGCATGGGATAGCGGTGAGGCAAAGCTTCTTTAATTCCTTGAATATCAATCATTTGATACGTACCAAGCCTTTCCCGAACTCAACCATTTCTTCATTAGCAACAAGAACTTCTGTTACGACACCGTCTTTAGGTGCTGGAATTTCGTTCATGACCTTCATGGCTTCTATGATGACCAAGGTTTGGCCTTTTTTAACAGTATCACCAACTGAAACAAAATTAGGTTTGTCTGGTCCCGCAGACAAGTAAGCAACTCCGACAAGTGGACTCTCTACTAGATCTCCTTCAGCTACAGATTCAGTAACGCTTGTTTCTGAATCTGTTTCTACAATTGGTGTTGTAGTTGGAGCTTGAGGTGCTGGACTTGCTTCTGCAACAAGTTTCGCTTCATTCTTACTGAAGACCAACTCATCCGTTCCATTTTTATAAGAAAATTCTTTCAAGCTTGACTGGTCAAATTGCGCCATCAAGTCTTTGATTTCATTTAAATTCATCTTTACTTATTCTCCCAACGTTTGAAAGCAAGGACTGCATTATGCCCACCAAATCCAAAGGTATTTGAGATAGCATATGGAATTTCACGCTCCAATCCCTGTCCATAGATAACGTTCGCTTCGATATAGTCTGATAATTCTTTCGTTCCAGCTGTCATTGGAACATAGCTATGACGAATAGCTTCAATAGTAGCAATGGCTTCAACAGCCCCTGCTGCTCCCAGCAAATGACCTGTGAAGGATTTGGTTGAAGAAACTGGAACATCCTTACCTAGAACAGATACAATGGCACCACTTTCTCCTTTTTCATTGGCAGGAGTCGAGGTTCCATGAGCATTGACATAGGCTACTTGGTCTGGAGAAATCTCAGCTTCTTCCAAGGCTAATTTGATGGCTTTAATAGCTCCTTGTCCTTCTGGATGTGGTGAAGTCATATGGTAGGCATCACAAGTGTTCCCGTAACCAACAACTTCAGCTAGAATAGTTGCACCGCGTTTTTCTGCGTGCTCTAGACTTTCAAGAACCAACATCCCTGCCCCTTCTCCCATGACAAAACCATTACGGTCTTTGTCAAATGGAATAGAGGCACGACTTGGATCCTCTGTTGTTGAAAGAGCTGTCAAGGCTTGGAAGCCTGCAATGGCAAATGGAGTGATAGAAGCCTCAGAACCACCAACTAGCATGATGTCTTGGTAACCAAACTTAATGGAACGAAAGGCATCCCCGATTGCATCATTTGAAGAAGCACAAGCAGTATTGATAGATTTACAAATACCATTAGCACCAAAGCGCATAGCAACATTTCCTGAGCCCATATTTGCTAAAGCTTTTGGAAGGGTCATCGGTTTCACACGTTTTGGACCTTTTTCATGAAGGCGAATGACTTGATCTTCGATTTCCTTGATTCCACCAATACCTGAAGCAACGATAACACCAAAGCGATCCTTATCCAGAGCTTCTACATCAAGACCTGCATGATTAACGGCTTCTTGTGCTGCATATAGCGCATACAAAGAATAATCATCGAAACGATTGGTATCTTTTTTTACAAAATATTTGTCAAAAGGAAAATCTTTGATTTCTGCCGCATTATGCACTGCAAATTCACTATGATCAAACTTAGTAATTTCACCAATTCCAATCTTACCAGTTTTTAAGCTGTTCCAAAATTCTTCTGGTGTGTTTCCGATTGGAGATGTCACTCCATAACCTGTCACTACTACTCGATTCAGTTTCATTCTTCTACCTCTATTTTAACTCTTATTGCATGGTTAGTCCACCATCAATTGCAATTACTTGTCCTGTTAGATAATTTTGACTAGCAAGAAAGGCTGTCACATCAGCCACCTGCTCTGCTTGTCCAAACTGTTTCATCGGAATTTGCGCCAACATGGCATCCTTTACTTTATCTGTCAAGACAGCGGTCATATCCGATTCAATCATTCCTGGCGCAATAGCATTTACTCTCACATTGCGATTGGCAACCTCACGTGCTACAGACTTGGTAAAACCAATCAATCCTGCCTTTGAAGCAGCATAGTTCGCTTGACCGATATTTCCCATGAGACCAACGACACTAGACATATTGATGATAGCACCTTCGCGAGCTTTTATCATCGGTTTTAAGACTGATTGTGTCATATTGAAGGCACCTGTCAAATTGACTTTTAAAACCTTCTCAAAATCTTCTTCTGTCATCTTAAGCATGAGAGTGTCTTGAGTAATCCCAGCATTATTAACGAGGACATCAACTGAACCCAGCTCTTCAATGGCTTGGTCCACCATACGCTTTGCGTCCGCAAAATTAGAAACGTCACCAGAAATAGCAAGGACCTTCACTCCGTATGGTTTAAATTCAGCTAGAAGCTCCTCAGAGATTTCACCACGACTATTCAAGACAACATTGGCTCCCAAGCTGGCAAATTTATGAGCAATGGCAAGACCAATTCCTCGACTTGAGCCTGTGATAAAGACATTTTTATTTTCTAGTTTCATGTTTCTCCTTTCAAAACTTCTACCAGTTTGGCTAATTTTCTAAGAGTGCTTGTAAACTTGCTTGATCTTCCACATTTGCAAGTTGAGCTGTTTTATCAATCTTTTTGACAAATCCTGACAAGATCTTCCCAGGACCAATCTCGATAAAACGATTCACACCAGCTTCTTGCATAAGAGCAATACTTTCATAAAAACGCACCGGTTCCTTAACTTGACGAGTTAAGAGTTCTGCAATGCGTTCTTTTTCCACGACCTTTGCTTCTGTATTGCCAACAAGTGGACAAGCAAAGTCAGAAAACTCAATCTCTGTCAAGACTTGAGCTAATTTCTGACTAGCAGTTTCCAGCAAAGCTGTATGGAAAGGACCTGAAACATTGAGCTGAATTAAACGTTTTGCTCCTGCTTCTTGCAAGAGTCGAACCGCACGATCTACCGCCACTACCTCACCACCAATAACAATCTGACTCGGCGTATTGTAGTTAGCTGGAGTTACAACACCAAGTTTAGAGGCTTCTTGACAAGCTTTTTCAATTACTTCAACCGGTGTATTAAGCACAGCTACCATTTTCCCTGATCCTGCTGGTGCTGCTTCTTCCATATAAGACCCACGTTTTGCAACTAGAGCCACTGCATCTTCAAAATCCAAGGCACCACTAGCTACCAGGGCAGAATATTCTCCAAGAGACAAACCTGCCACCATATCAGGCTGATAACCTTTCTCCTTTAGTAGTCGGTAAATAGCAACGGACGTAGCTAAAATAGCTGGTTGCGTGTAACAAGTCTGATTTAGCTTTGTTTCATCATTATCAATCAAGTCACGAAGGTCATACCCTAAGACTTGGCTAGCTTGGTCGATTGTTTCCTTGACGATAGCATATTGGTCGTATAGCTCACGTCCCATTCCTAGGTACTGGGCTCCTTGACCTGCAAATAGAAAGGCTGTTTTAGTCATTTCTTGTAACTCCTGCCCAACGAGCAGCTTCTGCTTGAATCTTTTCAGCTGCACCGTAGTAAATATCTTTTAAGATTTCTTCAACAGTTTCTTCTTTCGAAACCAGACCTGCAATCTGACCAGCCATAACTGAACCGCCATCCACATCACCATGGACAACAGCCTTAGCTAAGGCTCCTGCGCCCATTTGTTCAAAAATTTCTAAGTCTGGATTTTCTTGTTTAAAGGCATCTTTTTCAGCTTGCTCGAAATCACGAGTCAATTTGTTTTTAATGGCACGAACTGCGTGTCCAAAATGTTGTGCTGAGATCGTTGTGTCAATATCACGAGCTTTTAAAATCTTAGCTTTATAGTTTGGATGAGCATTTGATTCTTTAGCAACTACAAAACGAGTTCCTACTTGCACAGCTTCTGCACCAAGCATAAATCCAGCTGCAGCTCCCTCACCGTCTGCAATACCACCAGCAGCGATAACAGGAATTGAAACAGCAGCTGCAACTTGACGAACCAAGGTCATGGTCGTTAATTTACCGATGTGTCCACCGGCTTCCATACCTTCAGCAATGACAGCATCCGCACCAATTTTTTCCATGCGTTTTGCCAAAGCCACACTTGGGACAACTGGAATAACAGTAATCCCTGCCTCATGGAATCGTTCCATGTATTTACTTGGATTCCCTGCGCCAGTTGTAACAACCTTAACCCCTTCTTCAATCACAAGATCAACGATATCTTCAACAAATGGAGACAAAAGCATAATGTTGACACCAAATGGCTTGTCTGTTAATGATTTAATCTTATCGATATTGGCCTTAACCACTTCCTTGGGAGCATTTCCTCCACCGATGATACCCAAACCACCTGCCTTTGAAACAGCACCCGCTAGGTCACCATCAGCAACCCAGGCCATTCCTCCCTGAAGGATAGGATATTTAATATTCAATAATTCTGTAATACGTGTTTTCATAGTGCCTCCATGAGTCTTGCTTAGGTAATAGTTCGACCATATTATACTTTGACTGTCAAACTATTACCTGAACAAGAGGGAGCGGGTTTCCCTACTCCTTCTCCATTTATTTAATACTCAATGAAAATCAAAGAGCAAACTAGGAAGCTAGCCGAAGGCTGTACTCGAGTACGGCAAGGCGAAGCTGACGTGGTTTGAATTTGATTTTTGAAGAGTATAAATTATTTTGTTTGCTCTTCAACATAAGCAACCAAGTCACCAACTGTTTTCAAGTTGTCTTCTGCTTCGATTTGGATATCAAAAGCATCTTCGATTTCAGAGATTACTTGGAACAAGTCCAATGAATCTGCATCCAAATCATCAAAAGTAGATTCAAGCGTTACTTCTGATGCATCTTTTCCAAGTTCTTCAACGATAATTTCTTGTACTTTTTCAAATACTGCCATGATAGACTCCTTTAAAATAAATAGTTTTTATAACAATGTGTTTACCACATGATTACCTAAATTGTAACAACAAGCGTGCCCCATGTCAAACCTCCACCGAAGCCTGACAAGAGTATTTTTTGGCTACCATCCAAATGGATGAGCCCTTCTTCTACACACTCTGAAAGTAAAATCGGAATACTTGCCGCACTAGTATTGCCATACTTGGTCATATTTGCGGGAAGCTTATCACGATCTACACCGATTTTTCTAGCCATCTTATCCAAGATACGGTTATTGGCCTGATGAAGCAGGAGATAGTCTAGTTCTTCTGCAGATACAGGACTCATCTCTATGGTCTCCTTGATAGACTTAGCAACATCTCGAATTGCAAAATCAAAAACTGCTCGGCCATCCATTTTCAAGAAAGCATCTGGCTTTTCTTGAACTGAAAATGGGGAAGTCAAACCTGTCTGCCCATAGGTCAAGCACTCACTACGTGAACCATCGCTATTGAGACTTTCCGCTAGGAAATGTTGCTTATCGCTTGCTTCTAACAAGACGCCACCAGCTCCATCTCCAAATAGGACAGCTGTTGAACGATCTGTCCAGTCTAAGGTTTTGGACATAGTTTCACTACCGATGACCAAGCCCTTGCCAAATCGTCCAGATGATATGAATTTCTCAGCAGTTGAAAGGGCAAAGGTGAAGCCACTACAAGCGGCGGTTAGATCAAATGCAAAGGCCTTACGAGCACCAATACGAGCCTGTACACGTGCTGCAGTAGAAGGCATCATTGAGTCAGGTGTCATCGTAGCTAGGATGATAAAATCCAACTCTTCAGCAGAAATCCCTGCCTTCTCTAGGAGTTGTTTTGCAACTGCCGTTGCCAAATCTCCTGTTGATTCTGTCTTAGAAATGCGACGTTCCTTAATCCCAGTTCGACTTGAAATCCATTCATCACTCGTATCCATAACCTGAGCTAAATCCTCATTTGTGACAATCTGCTCTGGTACATAATGAGCAACCTGGCTTATTTTTGCAAAAGCCATTATTTCAAATCCTCCAAAAATTGATAAAGATTGGTCAAACCTTTACTCATAACATCCAGTTCCTCTGGGCTCATGCCTTCGATAATTCTTTCGACCATGGCCTTATGGAAACGTTTATGGAGACGATGTACGAGTCGACCTTTCTTGGTCAAATGCAGATGTACTACACGACGATCCTGATCTGATCGCAAGCGCTCGATATAACCTTTTCGTTCCAAGTTGTTTAAGCTAGTTGTCACGGTTCCTAGAGTTACCATCAACTCTTTAGACACTTGACTTGGAGTCACATCTGGAAACTTGCCAATCACATCAATCGTGTGCATTTCCTTGATGGAGATATCCTTGAAACGACTACCTCTCAAACTCATTTCCTCAATCACCAAGACGTTATTAAAAATAGATGTTAAATAGTCATTGATCCGTTGGTAGTCCAATTTTCTTCCCTCCCTCATCAAAAAGTTTAACTATCAAAACATTTGACAAAAAAAGTATATCAAACTTCAAAGAATTGCGCAAGTATTTTATTATTTCCCCCAAAATTTTGGATGTCTTCTTTCAGAATGTGCACGAACACCTTCCTTAAAATCTTCGGTATAAGATAGAGTTTCCTGTAGCTCCAGTTCCAATTTGGCATATTCATGCCACTGCTTAAACTCGCTCTCCCAGACCAATTTCTTAATGGCTGCGTATGAGTTAGTAGATCCTATTCTCAACTTCTTCAATAGTTGCTCTCTTGCCTTTTCCAGTTGCTCACTAGCACACAGACGATAGACAGCTCCTACTTCTAAAGCCTTCTCAGCTGTAAAAGCTTCACCGGTCATAGCCAGTTGCGTTGCCCGAGCCGCTCCTAGTGATCGTGTCAGCAAGAATAAACCACCCGCATCTGGAGCCAGGCCCACGCCTACAAAGGCTTGAATGAATTTAGCTTTGTCAGAAGCAATACAGAAATCAACTGCTAAAGCCATATTAGCCGCAGCTCCAGCAACTGCTCCGTCTACTTCCATGATGATAGGCTTAGGAATTTGCTTCAGTTTATAAGAAATGGCATTGACTAATTCTGCAATCTGAACCAAGGATGCAATATCATCCTCATCGACAGCTCGTTTCATCTCTACCAAGTCTCCTCCGACAGAAAAAACTTTGCCTCTTGCATTGATGAGAATATAGGAAACAGCACTATCTTTTTCAGCTAATTCTAAGGCTTCTAAAATTTCCTGACACATAGGAATATGAAAACCATTTGCTACCTCGGGACGATTCAGAGTAAGCATCGCTAGATCGTCCTGAACTTGATAGATAATATGATTCATAGCCACTCCTTTTAAATTACAATGATATTTAAATTGTTTTATTTTCAAATTATATCTTTTTCTGACTTTTTAAACAAGAGAAAAATCGACCGAAAGTGTCTCGGCCGATTTTAAAATCTTAGTTTGGTCTCTAAAAATACAGGAAAACCAGTACTTGTATCATCCATGAAATCATAAATCACTTCAAGCATTCGTCCTCCTTCTCTCTGATAGAGCTGTTCTTGGTTGGATCCCTTGTGGTAGAATTCTCCTGAAACCATGTAAAAAACACGATTTGGATCTTCAAGGTAGGCAAAAAAATTGCCTGTAAAAGGAGCTTCCTTATCCCCGTCCTTGGTGACCAGACTTGTAGCTAAGAGTTTCGTGATTCCTCTAAATTGTCCACTTTCATCTGTTCGACAATAAAACTTGACTCTAGCTTCATAGTCAGGATTAACGATAATCTTTTCAGAGAGAATTCGATAGGTCCTTGCCTTACTATCTGACAAGCCGATAGATAAGATAATTTTAGCCCTCTCAACTGAAATATGACGCTCCTGAGCATACTCCATCGCTAATTCTTCTCCCGTCAAACGACCACTGGGAAGAGGATGAGACCTTGCTCCAATATTTGTAGGAATCATCACGAAGGTAAGGACTAGTAAAATTAAACAAACCACTCTTTTAATCATCTTCCCCCAACTCCTTTCATCAGAAGAGTCTTTCCTCCTACATCTTTATTATAAGCTTTCCTGATGAGACTTTCAAACAATTGTATAGGATATTTTCCAGATTGAAAAAAGCCCCTCTTTCTGCTATAATCGTATAAAATACTTACTTTAGGAGTTCTTATGAAGGTTGTAAAATTTGGTGGAAGTTCACTTGCCTCTGCTAGTCAGTTAGAAAAAGTTCTAAACATTGTAAAAAGTGACCCTGAACGTCGTTTCGTAGTTGTATCTGCTCCAGGCAAACGTGACGCCGAGGATACTAAGGTGACAGATGCCTTAATTAAATACTACCGCGACTATGTAGCTGGTAACGATATCAGTAAACGTCAAAACTGGATTATTGATCGTTATGCTGCCATGGTTAGTGAGCTAAAACTCAAACCAACAGTTCTAGAAAAAATCTCAAAAAGCATCCGTGCTCTTGCAACTCTTCCAATTGAAGATAATAAGTTTCTCTATGATACCTTTCTAGCAGCTGGAGAAAATAACAATGCCAAGTTGATTGCAGCCTACTTTAACCAAAATGGCTTGGAGGCGCGTTATGTTCATCCTAGAGAAGCTGGTATCGTCGTTACGAGCGAACCTGGAAATGCACGTATCATCCCATCAAGTTACGATAAAATCGAGGAATTGACAAATTCAACTGAAGTTCTTGTTATCCCTGGTTTCTTCGGTGTTACTAAGGAGGATCAAATCTGTACCTTCTCACGTGGAGGATCAGACATTACAGGTTCTATCATTGCTGCCGGTGTTAAGGCAGACCTCTATGAAAACTTTACAGACGTTGATGGTATCTTTGCAGCCCACCCAGGTATTATACACCAACCACACTCGATCCCTGAGTTGACCTACCGTGAAATGCGTGAATTGGCCTATGCTGGATTCTCTGTACTACACGATGAAGCACTTCTACCAGCCTACCGTGGGAAAATTCCTCTTGTCATTAAAAATACCAACAATCCAGACCACCCAGGTACTCGCATTGTGCTACAACATAGCAGCGACAAATTCCCAGTTGTTGGGATCGCTGGTGATTCTGGCTTTGTCAGCATTAATATGTCTAAGTATCTGATGAACCGCGAAATCGGTTTTGGTCGTAAAGTTCTTCAGATTCTTGAGGACCTTAATATTGGTTGGGAACATATGCCAACTGGTATCGATGACCTATCTATCATTTTACGTTCACGAGAATTAACTCCTATTAAAGAAGAAGAAATCCTTCGTCAGTTAGTTCAAAAAGCAGAGGTAGACCACGCTGAAATCGAACACGACCTCTCTATCATTATGATTGTTGGGGAAAAAATGAAGCGCCATATCGGGGTAACTGCTACAGCCACTCGTGCCCTATCTGAAAACAACATTAACATCCAAATGATGTCACAAGGTTCTAGTGAAGTTTCTATCATGTTTGTTGTCCAAAAAGACCAAGAAAAAGCCGCTCTTAAAGCTCTCTACCAAGCATTTTTCGGTGAAAATAAGGAAGACTAAACATGGCACAATCCCTCAACAAGGTCGTCGACTTGCAAACAACTGGAACCTCCTATCTCTCCATTACAGGAAAGGTTGGAAAATTTCTGGTTGGAGATCATGCGCTAGAATTTTACGCAGATCGTAATGTCGAGGACTATATTCAAATCCCATGGTCCAGCGTTAACCAAATCGGAGCCAATGTTTCAGGCCGCAAGGTCAGTCGTCATTTTGAAATCTTTACAGATCAAGGAAAATTCCTCTTCGCCTCAAAAGACTCTGGAAAAATCCTTAAGATTGCTCGTGAAAAATTGGGAAATGACAAGGTAGTCAAACTTCCTACCTTAGTCCAAATCATTGGTCAAAAAATTAAAAATCTATTTGCAAAAAAATAAAAAGTTTAGTATAATCATAGCAACGGATAAGTAGGTTACTTCCTTCTTTCAGAAAGTCTGCGGGTGCTGCGAGCAGATAGAGGATTTAATTGAAATTCTACCGTTATTTTAAATCAAATACAGAATCAAGTGCACACCTGTGAAGTTGGATGGAACCGTGGCCCTGCCACTCCAACGCGTTGTCAGGTGTGCTTTTTTCACAAAGGAGTTTATATGTTAGATATCAAACGTATTCGTACAGACTTTGATGCTGTCGCTGAAAAACTAGCTACACGTGGTGTAGATGCTGCTATCTTGAATGAGATGAAAGAAATCGATGCCAAACGACGTGACATCTTGGTTAAGGTTGAAACTCTCAAGGCAGAGCGTAACACAGTTTCTGCTGAAATTGCCCAAGCTAAGCGAAACAAAGAAAATGCAGACGACAAGATTGCAGCTATGCAAACCCTCTCTGCCGAGGTAAAAGCTCTTGATGCTGAGTTGGCGGAGATTGATGCTAAATTGACAGAATTTACCACTACTCTTCCAAATATCCCAGCTGATAGCGTGCCTATCGGTGCTGACGAGGATGATAACGTAGAAGTTCGCCGTTGGGGAACTCCTCGCGAGTTTGACTTTGAACCAAAAGCCCACTGGGATCTTGGTGAAGACCTTGGTATCCTTGACTGGGAACGCGGTGGAAAGGTAACTGGAGCGCGCTTCCTATTCTACAAAGGACTTGGGGCTCGTTTGGAACGTGCTATCTACAACTTTATGTTGGATGAGCATGGAAAGGAAGGTTATACTGAAGTCATCACACCTTACATGGTTAACCATGATTCAATGTTTGGTACAGGACAATATCCAAAATTCAAGGAAGATACGTTTGAATTGAAAGATACGAACTACGTCCTCATTCCTACCGCTGAAGTTCCTCTGACAAACTACTATCGTGATGAAATCCTTGACGGAAAAGACTTGCCAATCTACTTTACTGCTATGAGCCCATCTTTCCGTTCAGAAGCTGGTTCTGCTGGTCGTGATACTCGTGGCTTGATTCGTTTGCACCAATTCCACAAGGTTGAAATGGTGAAATTTGCCAAACCTGAAGAATCATACGAAGAATTAGAAAAGATGACAGCCAACGCTGAAAACATTCTTCAAAAACTAAACTTACCATACCGTGTAGTTGCTCTTTCTACAGGAGATATGGGCTTCTCAGCTGCTAAGACTTACGACTTGGAAGTTTGGATTCCAGCGCAAAATACCTACCGCGAGATCTCAAGCTGTTCAAATACAGAAGATTTCCAAGCACGTCGTGCCCAAATCCGTTACCGTGATGAAGCAGATGGTAAGGTTAAACTTCTTCACACCTTGAATGGTTCTGGACTTGCTGTTGGACGTACCGTCGCTGCTATCCTTGAAAACTATCAAAACGAAGATGGTTCTGTGACCATTCCAGAAGTTCTTCGTCCATACATGGGTGGAGCTGAAGTTATCAAACCATAATTAAGTAGATGTAAAAAGAGGAGGCTGAGCTTCCTCTTTTTGAGTAATTCAAAAGAAACAGGTAGAAATCTTTCATTCTACCTGTTTTTATTTATAGTCAATTGAAACAAGAACAAGACAAAAGAGCCTCGAAAAAAGTACTACAACTTGGCA
>NZ_JWAJ01000105.1 GCF_001068775.1 Streptococcus pseudopneumoniae | reverse complement strand
AGTTCATAGTGCTCTCTAAGTTCTTGAGAGTATGCAAGGAGCTTTTCGAGAATCTCATTATTGATCAAGTGTGACCGAAAAGTTGGGCGATAAAAACGTTTATCATTGAGTTTACGGCTATCCTGTTGAATGAGTTTCCAGTAACGTTTCAGTGCTTTATATTCGTGAGATTTTCTATTAAATTGATTCATGACTTGGATGCGAAGACGATTCATAGCTCGACTGAGATGTTGAACAATGTGAAAGCGGTCGAGAACGATTTTAGCGTTAGAAAAAAGTTTTCTGGCAATATCATAGTAGGGGTTAAACATATCCATGGTAATGACTTTCACGCGACTTCTCACCTTTCTAGAATAACGAAGAAAATGATTGCGAATGGTCACTTGAGTCCGCCCATCCAGGATAGCTACGATCTTTCTGGAATCAAAATCTTGTGCAATGAAGCTCATCTTACCTTTCTTGAAGCTGTATTCATCCCAAGACATGTGAGTTGGAAGGAAAGATAAATCTGTCTTGAATTTGAATTCTTTCAATTTACGAATGACTGTCGAAGTAGAGACAGATAGACTTTCTGCGATAGCCGTCATAGGGACTTTCTCGATTAATTTTTGAGTGATTTT
>NZ_JWAJ01000104.1 GCF_001068775.1 Streptococcus pseudopneumoniae | reverse complement strand
AGTTCATAGTGCTCTCTAAGTTCTTGAGAGTATGCAAGGAGCTTTTCGAGAATCTCATTATTGGTCAAGTGTGAGCGAAAAGTAGGGCGATAAAAACGTTTATTACTAAGTTTACGGCTATCCTGTTGAATGAGTTTCCAGTAACGTTTTAGTGCCTTATATCCGTGCGATTTGCGATCAAAACGATTCATGACTTGGATGCGAAGACGATTCATAGCTCGACTGAGATGTTGGACAATGTGAAAGCGGTCGAGAACGATTTTAGCGTTAGGAAAAAGTTTTCTGGCAATATCATAGTAGGGGCTAAACATATCCATGGTAATGACTTTCACGCGACTTCTTACCTGACTAGAATAACGAAGAAAATGATTGCGAATGGTCACTTGAGTCCGCCCATCCAGGATAGCTATGATCTTTCTGGAATCAAAATCCTGTGCAATGAAACTCATCTTACCTTTCTTGAAGCTGTATTCATCCCAAGACATGTGAGTTGGAAGGAAAGATAAATCTGTCTTGAATTTGAATTCTTTCAATTTACGAATGACTGTCGAAGTAGAGACAGATAGACTTTCTGCGATAGCCGTCATAGGGACTTTCTCGATTAATTTTTGAGTGATTTT
>NZ_JWAJ01000103.1 GCF_001068775.1 Streptococcus pseudopneumoniae | reverse complement strand
ACCTGTGTGCCCTCGCTGCCTAGGGCAAATGACTAAATATGACTTCCAGAAAGAATCTAAAATCCCTTATCTAGAGTGTGCAGGCTATAAGACACTCATTCGATTGAGAAAACGCCGTTTCCGTTGTAAAGTCTGCGGGAAAATAGCTGTTGCAGAGACTTCTTTAGTCAAAAAGAATCACCAAATCGCGACCATCGTCAACCAGAAAATCACTCAAAAATTAATCGAGAAAGTCCCTATGACGGCTATCGCAGAAAGTCTATCTGTCTCTACTTCGACAGTCATTCGTAAATTGAAAGAATTCAAATTCAAGACAGATTTATCTTTCCTTCCAACTCACATGTCTTGGGATGAATACAGCTTCAAGAAAGGTAAGATGAG
>NZ_JWAJ01000102.1 GCF_001068775.1 Streptococcus pseudopneumoniae | reverse complement strand
CAACGGTGAAAAGATTCATGGATACACTATGCTCAATGACGCCATTGGCTTCAATCGTCTTTTGAATGACTTGAAAACTATTCATAACCCTGAGATTATATTTGAAGCTACTGGTGTCTATTCTCGGCGTCTTCGATCCTTTCTTGAGGAATACGGCTACGCTTATACACAGCTGAATCCTCTGGAAGCTAAGAAGCAACTGGATAGTCTGCGAGTTCGTAAAACAGACAAAATTGACGCTGAAAAGTTGGCTCATTCTCAGTTTATACTCAATCGTAAACCAACTTATGCGCAGAAAGAAGTTTATCAACACCTGCGTGATTTAAGCCGTTTCTATCAAAATCTTACAGAAGACATTG
>NZ_JWAJ01000101.1 GCF_001068775.1 Streptococcus pseudopneumoniae | reverse complement strand
AATGTTGTTCCACTTGGAAGATCTGATACGTTTCCAATTGAGTTCTTAGCCTCTGGTGTTGAACCTGGTGTTACTGTTTGAGCCTTAGCTGTTGGTTCATTCTTGTCCGCATCGCTACGTGGATCTTTTACAGTTACTTTAACTGGAACTTCTTCTGTTGACTTATCTGGGTAGGTTACAACTACTGTTGCGTCTTTTTCGCCTTCTTTAGTAGTATCTACTGGTGTCTTATAGGCGAATGTTGTTCCACTTGGAAGATCTGATACGTTTCCAATTGAGTTCTTAGCTTCTGGTGTTGAACCTGGTGTTACTGTTTGAGCCTTAGCTGTTGGAGTGTATTTATCAGCGTCCTTAGCTGTTGGAGTAACAAGATATGCTGCTGCAACCTTATCTGTTGACTTATCAGGATAAGTGATGGTAAGGTTCCCTTTTTCATCCACACTGTATGTCGCATTTGCTGGAAGACTTGGGTTAGCAGTTTTAACTGAGTCGATGATCTTGTTCTTTTCATCTTCACTAACCTTGTTAGGATCTGCAACATCTACTTTTGTATCTGCAACTGCTGGTTCATACTTCTTAGATGACTCAAGGACCGTGATTTTAATTCTATTCGTCGTAGATTGTCCTTTTTTATTTTTAAGAAGGAAAGTGGTAACATAATCACCTGCTGGGTGGTTTGAGGCAACTGTACCAGCAAATTTATTCTTAACATCCTTAGTATGTATTACTGTTCCAGCACTTTTGAAATAATTTCCTTCTGGGTATACTCCATATAGGTTCTTAGGGAAGTCACTTGCAAAAAACGTTTGTATCTCAGACGACGATGCTCCGATAACATCAATATTAACTGAATCTCCAGGGTAAACTGTAACATGAGACTTAGAAACTAAAAGCTGTAAAGAATTAGTCCCAGTCCTAACAACCCCGTTTTCAGTCAATGGTGTTTTTGTAACCGTAATCGGTGTACTCTTAGCTGACTCTGTTCCACCTGCTGGTGTTGAAGTAGCTGTAATTTCTCCTTCAGGAAGGCTGTTTGTAGGGTGAACAGTTGCTACACCTTTGTCGTTAGCTACAGCTTCACCAATCACAACGCCATCTTTGTTGTAAAGTTTAACAGTTGAACCTGCTGGTGCTTTAACTGTTACATCAGCTGGCGTACTTGCTTTACCTGCCAAGTCATTGACAATTTCTGGGGCTGTAGTTGCGCTATCTACTGCTGGAGTGTTTGGTTTTGATGGTTCTGGTTGTGGTTGTGGTTGTGGTTGTGGCGCTGGAGTCTCTTCTTGTGGAGCTGCTTCAACGTTACGTTTTTGCCATCCTTGAAGACTTGAGTAGCTACCTTCTTGCATGTTAGAGATAACTTGAGCTGTTGTTCCAGCTTTCATATCTTTGTTCAAGGTCAAGTTGATTGTTGAGTAGAACTTACCATCTTCACTTAAAGCAACGCTTGCAATAGCACTGCTTGAAGAGTTTACTTGCCATTTACCTGGAACAGCATCACGTTTGAGTCCAACTTCTTGCGCCTTGCCATCAGCGTCCGTGAATTGGAAGTAAGCTGCTCCTGCATCGTGTGGTACTTTCAAGGTAACATTTTTTTCACCTTGAACAAGATTATTTTTTTGCTGAGACTTGTCTGATGGGACAATTTCTGAGTGACCTAGAGATACATTTACATCTGTATCAGCACTTTCTACACCATTAACGGTTTGGCTTACGCTAATTTTATCTGCAGAAACTAACTGTGCACCACCAGTAACATTGCTATTCAAACCAAGATCAAGTGGGAATGACCACTGTCCGTTTCCTGCAACTTGGACTCGTCTAGAAATTTTACCATTTACCTTGATATTGATGATAGCACCTGGTTTTCCTGTACCTGTCAAGACTGTATCGGTAGAAGCTATAGTAGGCACTGTAATCGTGTCATTTGTTTGGGTGTAAGTGTTGTTGACTCCTGGTTTTGGGGCAAGTCTTGATGAAAGATTGATACCGACTGCTGGGAAATCCGAAGTACGAGCATCAACAATCGTTGCATCTGGACCATTTAACCCGCGGTTTTCAAGCGTTACTCTCGCAGGAGCTGTTGCAAAACGAGCAAACAGATTGTGTTTGGTCCCTTTAGTCACTACTCTATAAGTAAGCGAATCAGGAACTCCTCCACCAATTAATTTATAATGAGATCCCAATGCTTTATTATTGCTCATAGCAGGGAGGTTTTTGAAAGATTTATTGATGTAATCCTCTCCATCCAGTCTTCCAGCCTTCGGACCACGATCTATGACAGTAATACTTTCGATGGTATCATCTGATGCGACCAACAATCCAGCAGATTGGTTAGTCTTCTTATTCGGTATAACACCGATTGTCCAAGTTGTTTTGTCTCCATCAACACTGTAGTGAACTGATTGAAACTGCTTGACACCCGCACCAGAAAATTCACCTTCAGCGAGTGAGCCGTCAACTGAACGGTATGCTGCACGTGAACTTAGATCACGTTTCCCTCTTGAACGGACTGGTTCAGCTGGTGCGACTGTTTCAGTTGCCACTTCGGTTGCTTCTTCAGCTTTAGCTTCAGTGGCTACTGCTGTTGCTTTTTCTTCTTTGATAGCAAGTTGAGCTACTGCCTCTTTGAGACTAGCGACTGCTGTATCCACTTGGTCTTGGCTAGCTTCTGCATTTGCCAAAACATTTTGTGCTTGTTCAAGTGCTGTGTTCAAGCGAGAAAGAGAGTCTTCTGTCTTTCCTGCTTTGTCCAAGCCTTTTACTTCTTCGACCAACTGGGTCAAAGCTTCTTTGTTAGCTGTTTTAGCAGTAGTGTTTTCCGCTACCACTGCTTTTTCAACTGTTGCTGGCTGAGTCTCTGCCACAGCAGCAGGAGCTTCATAAGTCCCCGTTTCTCCACCATATACAGGCTTAGCCTCTTTAGCTTTTGAGCCACTCTCAACTGTAGATTCCGATGCTGTGTCTGCATGGACCGTTTGAGTAGCTAAGCTAGCTCCGACCGCAAAAACAAGCGAACAACCAAAAAGGAAATGTTTTCCTTTTTTAATCATACGCCAGTTCTTCTGCTCT
>NZ_JWAJ01000100.1 GCF_001068775.1 Streptococcus pseudopneumoniae | reverse complement strand
TTGCTCTTGACTCGTCACTTGCCTCTTAAAGAGGCGTGAGTATTACTTACCACTATCCCTAAAGGGATCCTCATATTCTTTCACACTTAATTTATCTAGTGCTATATCATGCTTTTCCTGATCTTGTATGTATTTCCTTATCGTGGCTTCATTAAGCCCTACTGTACTCACATAATAACCTTCTGCCCAGAAATGCCGATTCCCAAACTTGTACTTGAGGTTGGCGTGTTTGTCAAACATCATGAGTGCACTTTTGCCTTTTAAATAACCCATGAATTATCCTTGGTGGAATACTTACCAACATATGTACATAATCACGCATCAAGTGTCCGTCGATAATTTCAATACCTTCATAACTACACAAGCGATGAAATATTTCGCCTAAACTACTTCGATATTGATTATAGATGATTTTTCGTCTATACTTAGGGGTGAACACAATGTGATGGAACACATCCACTTTGTGTGTGATAAACTATGAGACTTTTGTGCCATGGTTTTCTCCTTT
>NZ_JWAJ01000099.1 GCF_001068775.1 Streptococcus pseudopneumoniae | reverse complement strand
AACCTATCGAAATCGACGCAAACGGTTTGGATTACGAATGAATTTGATTACTGGCATTATCAATCGTGAACTAGGATTCTAGTTTCGCAAGAAGTCTATTAATAATACTGACCCTTAGGATACAGTATACTCCTTTCTAGGAAGAATCCTTATTATCCCTATCTTTATTATAGGTCTACAGCAATTTATATTCAATTATTTATATGTGAAAGTAGTTTCAGAATTTGAACTTTAATTTTTTTATTATATATTGATTATCATTGAAAATAATGTACAAATTAATTTCTCAGATTAGAGGATATTAAGTACTAGAAAACATACAAAATACCACTCCAGAATAATGTACAAAACAAAAATAAAGTACACTCCTTAAAGAATGTACTTTATGCTTCTAATTCAGTTGTATCAATTGTTTAGCTCATGTTAAGTCAATTGTACATAAACTTATAGTTTTAGCTATACAATTCTAAAAAACGTCTAGATTCGCTAAGTGAATTATTGATCATTAATTTATTGACTTAAAAAATTTCTAAAGCTTCTACAGTTTATTAGAATAAAATATAAAAACTCGATACCATTATTTAGGAATCGAGTTTTGATTCATATGACTCGGTCTATCTTTTTAATTACTAATTTTAGACCAACTATATACGAGACATAATATAAGTTATGTAAACAACTAATCCTACAACAACAAATCTTTTACTTTCCCAATTTCACTTTTTGGAATAACTAGGTGAATCATATCACCGAGGTACATTCTGGTTGAACCGTTAACGGTTTGGCTCTTGCCATTATGGACTTGGGTTGTGATGAGTACGTTATGAGGTAAATTGAGTTCATGTACTTGCTTACCAGCTATTTTATCTGATACTGGAATTTCAATTAGGGTAACTTCTCCATCATCAGTTGCTGATTCAGGTAGCATTTTCTCCAGCATGGCTTCATAGACGGGTGTCCCTTTGAGCAGATCCATAACAATATAGGCAACTAGGGTCACCATCCCTAAAGGCATGAGATTGCGAATGTCACCAACCATTTCCGTCACAAGAATCATAGCTGTCAAAGGTGCTTTTGAGATAGCCCCAAAATACCCGCTCATTCCAAGAATCACAAAGATAGGGAATTGCTGCTGTGTAACGAGGCCAAGATTGACACAAATAACACCTACCAGGGCACCAAGTAAGGATCCTAAAGCTAAAATTGGCAAGAAAATACCACCTGGCAGTCCACTACCATAACTGATCATACTCCAGATAAAGCGAATAATAAAGTAAGCCAAGAGAATTTGAAAACTAAAATCCTGTTCTGTTAAGGATAAGACAACCTGATTTCCTCCACCAAGTATTTGTGGCAGGAATATTCCTACTGGAATGATAAGGAGAAAGGCTAGAATAGGATAATAGGCCTTATTCAGATGAATCTTTTGACCAATCCAATCATATACTTTTCCAACGTTAAGAACGGCTTTTTCATAGAGAAAACCTGAGAGTCCTAGAAAAATTCCCATAACCAGATAAATCCAATATTGGCTCAAGTCCATGAGAGGGATATTGTCCGGCATATCAAGTACAGGTGTTAAGCCAAAGATGAGAAGAGAAACGAAGTTTGCTACAAGACTAGCAGCCAAGGTAGAAACCCAGAAAAATCGTGAAAAATGGTGATAGACTTCTTCTACTACAAATAATAACCCCGCAATCGGTGCATTAAAGGCTGCAGCAAGTCCAGCAGCAGCTCCGCTAGCAATCAAAGAACGCTCCTCAACAGGGCTAGACTTGAGCCATTTAGCAATTCCTTTTCCTCCAGCGGCACCTAGCTGAATACTGGGACCTTCACGACCGAGCATGAGCCCACTCGCAATGGCCAAGATACCTAGAATGTATTTCTTCCAGAGGACACTCCACCAGTTGAGAGACATGAGACCTTTTAACTCCGCTTCAACTTGAGGAATACCAGAACCTTTGATATCTTTTTCTGAACGTGTTAATTTGGCACTAAGTAAGCAAATGAGGATATAAAACAATAAAATGATCAATAGATTCCGTATCAGATTCTCTTGGTCTTGATAAAATCCTTGAACGATATGAAAGCCTTTTTCAATCAAAAATCGAAATGATCCTACAATAAGTCCTACGACTAATCCAACAATAATACCTCGCCCTACTTGAGCTAAGATCGTACTGGACGCGAAGGCAAATTCTTTCTTGGAACTAAGTATTTGCGACTGTTCCTCCATAATTCTCTCCTTTAATTATCTTTTACTAGTTTCTGAAACGATCGTTTTAATCGGTTCAAAACTGGTGCGATGAATAGGTGTGACACCGTGCTTTTCAATTCCTTCTAGATGCTTAGCAGTTCCATAGCCAGCATTTTGAGCAAAATCATAGCCTGGAAATTCTTGGTCATAGTTAGCCATGATCTTATCTCTGGTAACTTTAGCTATAATCGATGCTGCTGCAATAGATAAGGAGTTGGCATCTCCTTTGATGATGGATGTCTGAGAAATCGGCAAGTCCAACTTCATAGCATCAATCAAGAGGTGCTCTGGTTGAGGCTCAAGCTGATAAATAGCTTCTTTCATGGCTAGTTTCGTCGCTTCGTAGATATTGACTTGATCAATGACTTGATTGTCCATAATCCCAATACCGATTGCTAGGGAATTATCTTTGACAGCCTGAAAAATCTCCTCGTGTTTTTTCTTAGGAATCTTCTTACTGTCATTTAAGCCTTTAATCTTACAATTTTGGGGAAGAATGACTGCTGCAGCAACAACAGGTCCAGCTAAAGGACCACGTCCAACTTCATCTACACCTGCAATTAAGCTAATCCCTTGTGCATAAAGCTCTTTTTCGTAAGCTAACATGCCTTCTAAGCGCAGATTTTCATCAATTTCAGCTTGAAGGGCTTTTTTCCGCTTTTGAATTTCTTTTTGGACACCTGAACGAGAATCTTTTTCGAATTCCTTAAACAAGGGACTTTCAAGTTCAGTTATCTTTGCTAATTCTTCTTTTATTTCTTTAATCGTTGCCATTGAGGTCTTCCAATGTATCTAATGTATAGTTACCTAGTTTTCCATCACGAACTTCTTTGACGAAGAGATTGTAAAAGCGATCATAATCATCACGGAAACCAAGGATACGAGTCATGTCCATGATAATTTCAGGAGCTTCATCGTCCAGATTCATTTGTTTAAAACGTTCTTGAAGCTTATCAGGGTAATGTGTTTTAAAGTAATTAAGCCCGAAGATCGTCACTTCATCCATTGGAAGCAATTGATCCTTGATCGCTCCGGTAAGAGCAAGTTTAAGGGCGACAGTTTCATCTTCAAATTTTGGCCAGAGAATCCCTGGAGTATCTAAGATTTCTAGATCCTTATTCGTCTTAAGCCATTGTTGGCCCTTGGTGACACCTGGTTTATTACCAACAACAGCAATTTTCTTACCAGCTAAACGGTTCATAAGAGTAGATTTCCCAGCATTTGGAATACCGATAATCATGGTACGCAAGGTTTCAATTTGGATACCACGTTCTCTTTGACGAGCAATCTTATCTGCCATAAGTTTCTTAGCAGCATCGGTCACGACTTTTACTGTTATTTGTTCTTTAGAATTGATTGCCAGTGTTTGAATGCCTTGTGATTCAAAGTGCTGACGCCATTCTTTCGTTTGAACTGGGTCTGCCAGATCTGCCTTGTTTAAAATCAGGAGCCTTGGTTTATCTCCTACAATTTTAGTCAGCATTGGATTTTGACTAGACAAGGGCAAACGTGCATCTACTAAAACTGTCACAAAATCAACAAATTTTAAATTTTCCTGGACCTGACGACGCGCCTTGGACATATGTCCAGGAAACCATTGAATAGTTGCCATTCTGTAAAATTCCTTTCTTTTATTGGATTTGTATCTATTCTTTCATATTTAAAAATTAAATAGATATCCTTTTTCTAAAAATAAATCACTATCTTTTATTATAACATGATTTCTCATATTTGACGCTTGATTCAATGCCGATTGTAAAATGTTTTCTAAGTCAATCAGTCACAAATTAAATTCCTCATTGTCTAAAACAATTGAAAAATAATAGTGTTCACCATGATCTTTAACATAGTTGCTGATATATTTTTCTGTTTGAAAAATGGATTTACTGCTATCAATGGTTGGATCTTGTTTCTCGTAATACCAATGATCATAAGTATGTTTCAATTGGCCATTCTTGTAGCAAAAAACATCCCCACCTAGTATAATTTGATTATTGGCTTTGAGATTATCAAGTAAGTCTGGGATTGCTGAATAATCATAAGCGTATGCATCAATCCCTGAGTCACGTAATTCAATTCCTCTTTTATTTGTATTCTCAAAATTCTGCTTCATAAAGTTCATTTCTCAAGTTTCTCTTGATAAGCAAAATCGATAACCACTTTGCAGTCGTTATCGATTTTAATGATTCTTAATCTTTTTCACCTAGCTGACTGTTGATTCTCATCATGATACTTGCAATTTTTTCTCCCCAGTATGGATCCGATGCATAAAGAACATTCATCCCTGACGCTTTATTTCCAAGGTATGTTCTGCCATTATCGATGTAATTTTCGCGGATCCACTTGGCTGCACCTAAGATACCCTTATCAACATCGTCAAAGCTTTTTGCTGAATCATATGGTGTTGTATCATAGGCTGCAATGCCGAAGAAGTTATTCTTATCCTTGGCAATTTTACTGCGTCCCCATGAACTTTCTATGGCACTATGGGCGATTAGATAGAGAGCGTTGATCTGATAACGTTCTTCAGCTTCTTTAAAGATTGCTCCCTTACCTGCCAGACGACTTCCTTTGATATTCATAAGAGAATAGACTTTATCTAATTCTTCAGCTGTGTAATTGGTTGGTTTTCTTAAATCTCTAAATAAGAAAGGATTTTCAACTGTAAAGTTTTCAAAGTTCATGCCATCAGCTGAATAGTATTTTTTACCAATTGCCATTGATGAACTATGAGGTGCTACACGAATACTTGCGTAAGGTGATAACTCATGGTAAAGATAATTACCATCCGTAGTATAGTGAGGAATGAAGTCACTATCTGAGCTGACTGCTACTAGATCACTCTTGTTCATATACCCTGAAAGGCCAGAAATTTTAACTGGAAGGCGACTGTCTTTGGCTTCAGTTCCATCAATCGATACAATACTTCCTTGCGAAATATAACTGAGCTTTTTACCAGAAGCGCTATATACATTTGCTGTAATAGGTTTTACTTTATAGTATGCTGCCGTATCAGAAATCCATTTTCCGTTACTTTGGAAAGTATAGTCTTTTCCATTAATGGTAAAGTTACCAGTTACATAAGCTCCGTCTTCTTTTAAGTAAAACCAAGCATTATAGTCCTTATCGAAAATCCATTCATTTTTGGCCATATAACCAAAAGATTTGAGATAGTAAGAACCTACCCATTGAGTTTCAGCATAGATGCCGTCCGACTTGAGGTAGAACCAGCTCTTGTATTTTTCATCGAAAATCCATTCACTTTTAGCCATAGCTCCACTATCTTTTAGATAGTATTTCTCTTTCCATTGGCTACTTAACATGGCGCCATCCTTATTAAAATAGTACCATGAACCACTGATTTTCTCCCACTTGTCGCGAATAATTTTTCCTGATGCTGTAGCATAATACCACTTATCTTCGAGTTTTATCCAGGCATTTTCTGCCATAGCACCACTACTTTTGAGAAGATAATCATTATAAATAGTATTGCTTAACATTGTGCCAGATTCATCAAATCGGTACCAAACACCAGCTATCTTTTTCCAAGTATTACGAGTAACTTTCCCGTTCTCAGTGGCATAATACCATTGGTTGTCAATTTTTACCCAAGAAGATTCTGCCATAGCACCGCTATTATTCAATAGATAATCATTAAAGATAGTGCTACTAAGCATGATACCATCTTGATTGAAATAGTACCAAACACCAGCTATTTTTTTCCAATTCGAAACTGGTTGATTATTCTCATAATAACGCCATTGGTTATTTTCTTTTTGCCAACCTTCTTTGTTGACTACCTCTACTACTGTTTCTTTTGAAGGTTGTTCTTTGGTCTCTGGAGTTTGAGAAGTTGCTTTTTCAGCTTCGCTTTGATTTTTCTTTTCATTGCTTACTGTATTCGTAGCAATCTTTTCTGATGATTGAACATTATTGGTAGCTTGAGAATCCTCGGCATAGACGGTCGTTTTTGCAAAACCTGCCATAGAGAGGGCAACTGTACTTGCCAGCAATATTTTTTTCATTCTTTTCTCCTTACAAATACCTAAATAGTGGATTTGATGTTTCTATATATTGTGTAAAAAACAGTAATTATCCACTATATTATACAATATTCTGTTAAATATAAAAGTAGTATCTTTCAGAAGAAAAGAACTTGTAATATTTTTAAAATATTTTAGAAATAAAAGTCAATAAAAAGTAGTCGAACATCAGCTGAACGACTACTTTTTTATAACATTATGCCTGACCATAGACTTCTTTGCGATTTGTTTTGGTTGCTTTAGTAGAATTCTTCCAAAGGTTTGGATTGATGAAAATAGTAATGATTGCTAGTATTGCAAAACCGATCCCAACATACCAGTAGGGTGTATCCAAGGTTGTAGAGCGTCCTGAAAGATTGACAATTCCTCGGAAAAGTGTACCCGCTGTAATAATCGCTACTGCCGAATTCCATAGATTTAGACTAATACGAGAGAAATGAGGGAGAACCTTGAGAAAGATTGCTAGTAGAATCCCCCCTACAAGAGGTGCTGCAAATAAATAGTGCATATGAACAGAAGTTTCTCCAAAACTAAAAGCTTCATAAATTCTAGAAAATGCAAAGAAGAAAATAGTGATTAGTGTATAAGAAATGACTGTTTTTTTAAACCGTTTTTTGCCAAAATTAGTAACCGATGTAGACAATGTCACTCACCGCCCTTTCTGAAATTTTGTTTCCACCAGTCGTTGGTTTATTGATAACCTGACCGTTGAAATAAAGTGTAGATGATCCACCGCCATCAAGATTGTAGGCAGTCTTTGCACCATAAGATTTCATGACTTCAGCTAGCTGATAAAGAGAGAGACCTTCACTTTCTGATGTACGTCCATCTGAAACAACGATGATATAGTGGTTTTCATCGATCATACCAATAGCTGTACGAGGATTTGAAGCCATTGCTTGTCCTACTTCTGTATTGGTATCAACTGCAATTTCACCATTTTCGACCAAAGCTGGTCCAAAAGCCAAGAGATTGACGACACCGTCATTTACTAGTTGCTCAGCTGAGATCTGATCTTCGTAAATAACCTTGAAAGAGCCGTCTTTATAAATAGCTAAGTCGCCATTACTAGAATCTTCACGAACAGTATCACGATAGACAACGCCATTACGGATAACATAACCTGTAGAGTTAGCACCATAGTAGTCCCCGTTTACTGCTAAAATGGCATTGTTGTCAGCTGCGGTTACAGAGGTTTTTGCAGTTACATTAGTTCCATAAGCATTTTGAGCAAAGGCAGTTTTCAGATAATCTGATGAGCTCAGAGTAATATCAGCAACGTAAACTTGTGTATTATTGACCGTCGTTTCAGACAAATTGACGGAAATATTGTCATCTTTATAACTAGAGTCAGTGACAGTAGCTGTCTTAGCAGCTTGACTTGCTGCTGCAGCATTGGAACTTGTGCTAGTTGTGGCAACTGTCGAGATCGTTTCAGCGAGGACAAAGGTCTTTAGCATGGAGTAACTAAAGGATCCTGTCAAGAGTAGGCCAAGAACTGAGGCGTAAGCATAGCGTTTCTTTAAAAATTTCATAATACAGTTGATGTCCTTTCCTTAAAGATGAATTTCTTCTGCACTGTCCAAGAGACAGCGAAGAGAAGGATGCCGACGATAACTTTGGCAATCAGAAGGTTGATTCCAAAGACTGTAAAGAAGAGACGAATCAGTAGCGTGTCTAAGACAAAGAGTCCGACTGCTAGACCAAAGTACCCCATACCTGTTTTTACAAGGCTATCGTCATTTTTAAAGACTAGTTTTTTATTTGTAGAATAGTTGAAAATAGAGCTAGTTACACGAGCGACTCCGTTTGCTAGAAAAATTCGTAGACTCGTAGGAACTGTCGGCAAAATCAAAATTGCTAGGGCGTAAACGACATAGTCTACAACAAAGCTACTGAGAGATGATAAGGCAAATTTAAAGATATTTTTATAAATCATGAGTCCGTCTTGGATTGGGCGGAAGTGTGAAGCCTCATTGTCATTAATATAGACAGTTTCAATAGGAACTTCTAAAATCTCGTATTCTTTCGTTGCTTCGAGCAACATGTTCATTTCATATTCGTAACGTTGGCCTTCAATCTTAAGCATAAACGGTATCAAGTTTGTAGTAAAAGCACGAAGACCTGTCTGCGTATCTGTTACTCCTACTCCTGTTTGAAGCTTAAAGAGAGCTTTGGTTAAGCTGTTACCAAAACGGCTACGAAGGGGAACTTTTCCAGAAAAGGCACGTACACCCAAGATTAGCTTGTTTGGATTTTCGGAAGCTTTATTAGCCGTGCGGAAAATATCCCATACCTTGTGCTGTCCATCCGCATCTGCTGTGACAACCGTACCATAAATGTTTTGTTCTTGGATATAAGTAAAGGCTGTTTTTAGAGCCTGCCCTTTACCTTGGTTCACTTGGTGACGAATGACAGTAGCAAATTGTTTTGCTTTATCAAAGATTTTTTGGCACTTTGATGAACTGCCGTCGTCTATGACTAAGATATGAAAATCACTCTTTTCGTGAATTTTTTCGATAAGTTTGATAAGTTTATTATCTGGTTGATAAGCTGGAATGACTATGTAGTTCATATCGATACCTCTTTCTTTGATGATGGTATAACTATACAGAACATCGCTTAAAGATACCTTATATCAGTTTTCTTTAAGATTCGGTTTAAAAAACTTTAAGCTTAATAAAGGACTTATCAATTAATGAAAAATATATTTTGAATTTTCAGATAAAAATAAATATACAAAAATCCCCAAACAGTAACTGTATTTGAGGATGAATCTTATCACAAAACGAGAGTACTTAATCTATCTTCTCTCTTAATCTTTCAACAAAGAGATAGGCTGCTGGACAAGTTAAGGTATTTTTAATAGTAAGATTATTGATTTGGTAAATCTTCTTACGGTCAGTATGTGGAAATTCACGACAGGCTTTGGGACGGACGTCGTAGATTGAACAAAGATTATCGCCTCCTAAGAAGGGACAAGGCATTGACTTAAAGACTTTATCACCGTCTTCATCTACTTGCAAAAACTCAGCTTCAAAGGCTGGCAATTTCATTTTAAAGTATTTTGCGATACGTGTGATATCTGCTTCTTTGAAGTCTGGACCAAGACTCTTGCAACAGTTAGCGCAGGCTGTACAATCAATTTCAGTAAAAACTTCTTGATGGATTTCAAGGGCAATTTTATCCAAATTTTTAGGTGCTTTCTTTTTCAGATTTCCTAAAAACTTCCGATGCTCTTTTTGTTTTTGCAAGGCTAGTTGGTGATAATATTCGATATCGATTTCTTTTGACATAGTTTCTTTCTATTTTTTTAATGTTGATACAAATACTTTAAGTTTATACATAAAATAAATTATGTATAATTGCTTTAAGACATAATTTTAATAAACATGAGTCTATCCATTCAGGACGAAAACTACCGCTATACTATCATTCTTTCTAAAAAAGGTTTGATGCAGTTGGTTAAAATGCCTTCTATCCAAGATTTTTGTGCGGACGATAGATTCTCCGCATCTAAACATTCCTTTAGAAAATCACGTACCTGATCAGGTGCTATTTCAAATTCAAAAGCCTTCATTTTGTAGAAAAAGTCAAACAAAGTGTTAGAGAGATAGTCAGTTGAAAATGGAATTTCTCCAGTTTTTCGATACATGATTAGAAGTCGGGAAAAGCGAGCTTTTTCTTCGGGTATATCCTTAAAATAAGAGTTAAGCAACCAGACTTGCTTTTGTTTTCTTTCAAGAGGATCTTGACTAGCAATGCGTTGATCCTTTTCGAGTTCTCTTTGGTACTGTTTTGATTTTAAAGAACGTTCTGCACGATTTTTACCGAAGAGAATCTTTTCCCACTGGCGCTCTTCTAGTGTCAGTGTTTCGCTCAGTCCAAAGTAATCTTGATAAGCACGTTCAGCTGGTCCCATTGCTAGAACTAGATTATCCGCATATTGTTTTGCAATCTTGTCTCGCTTCTTTCGTTCCTTTTCAGCTTTGATGCGAAGTTCTTGCTCATAGTCAATTTTTTCTTTTCCTAGTTTAACTAGATAGAGTTGATCGTCAGATTTTCCAAGTAGAAAGGGTTTGATAAATTTCTCAAGGACTTCTTCCATACGAGCTTTCTTCAAAGGCTCTGCCTTAGTCCAACTTCCACCTTGAAATACCTCCAAAAAGAGTTGATAATCCTTTTCTGGTGAGAATTGATTACCTCGATTTGACTTAAAAGCTCCCTTTTCCCATAGCCAGTTGATCAGTCGCTCATCAAAATCTGTTTTATTAACTCGAATGGCTTCTTTTTTCTGGGCCTTTCTTGTTAGATTTTCAAGCTTTCTGAGAAGTTTTTCCTCCTCTTCTAGCTGTTGATCTAGGCTAATTCTTTGGAAATGACGCACACAGTCACTCCCAATGGGAAAGAGACGTTTGCCAGTAACTCCGTTAAAAAGTTCATAAGCATACTTAATAGCATTACCGCAGACACAATTGCTTCGACCGATTCCATTAAAAATCAAGGAAACTTCACTCCATTCTTTGGTAGCTTGTTCCCAAGTATCGGCTTTAGATGCCTCTAAAACTGCATCATATAAGTTTTTTCTAACAGGAATGGACATGAGGTCTCCTTTCTTTTTAGAGTTTAACGACTTCTACTTGGTCTTTACCAAGTAGAATCAAATATTTCTCAACTGTTTCTATCTGATAAGAGCGAGATAGAGCCTCTGCATAGAGATCTAATTGTCCTCGATAGCGTTCAACAAGCTGACTAGCATGCTCATAACGGTCTGTCTTGTAGTCAAAGAGAGCAATCTTATCATTGTAGAGGAGATACCCATCTAAGATTCCACGGACAACAAAGTTTTCTTGACTTTTCTCGTCTCTTTTTAACATTGAGAAAGGCTGTTCTCGATAGAGTTTATCTTGATTTGCAAGAATCTCTTGACCTAGAGCTGTATCAAAGAAGGACAAAATTTTTCCTAGATTGATTTTGGATTTGACATCCGAACTTACTTGAACTTGCTCCAGAGCTTCTGTCAAGATTTCCAATGTAGGTTTTTTATCGAGATTGATTCGTTGCATGAGTTCATGGGTAGCACTGCCAATTTCAGCGCCAGTAACTTTCTTAGTTTTAGAGAAATCAGGAAGCTTGAATTGAACAGTGCTTTCTTTTAGTTGACTTTGACCAGCCACTACTACGCCTTCCATATCCATGACGGGTTCATAGAATTTTTTAATCTGACTTGGCGTTTGAACACTTGGAAGATTAATTGCTGCTCGGTGGACTTGATTATAGACTTCCACTTCTTTCAGCATTTCTAAAGCTTCCTTAATGGTATCAGATTGACGGTTATCTGCTTGGGATTGATCTTGAAGCTGGCTTTTATTTTCCAAGACTCCGATTACTTCCTTGGTTAAGTCTTCTTCACCCTCAAAACGTACAGTGAAGTGCAAATCCTCTTTCGTAAATGCTTGGTAAATGGCCCAAATCCAATCTTGGAAATTAGTAGCATCTAGTCTAGTTTCTCGAGTCAAAAGACCTTTTCCATTTGTCGGATATTCTTTAGACTCCAACTTTTCTCGTGATCCCTTTCCAACTAGATAGAGTTTTTCCTCAGCTCGCGTCATGGCTACATAAAGCAGACGCATGAGTTCAGAATAACTTGCTAATTGTAGCTCTTCCTCATTTTGAGTATAAGTCAAGCTTGGAATCGATAACTTAATCGTAGATGGAACATATTCCTCTTTGGCATTTGTAGCTACTCTAGCAATATACTTAAGCCCAAGGCCATTTTTACGACTTAGGATAACTTCAGACATGGAATCTTGCTTGTTAAATTGCTGATCAATATTAAGGATAAAGACATATGGGAACTCAAGCCCCTTACTCTTATGAATACTCATAAGCTCCACGGCATCCTTAGGTGGTGCCACAGCGACATTGGCAATATCATGCTGAGCTTCCAAGACTTGATCAATCATAGTTATGAAACGTGATAAGCCTTTAAAATTACTCTTTTCAAACTGATCGGCTCTTAGGGCAAGGGCGTAGAGATTTGCCTGTCTGGCCTGTCCATTTGGCAAAGCACCAACATAATCATAGTAGAAACGTTCGCTATAGATTTTCCAAACGAGGTCATAAAGCGAATGAGTTTTTGAGAACAAACGCCAAGCATCAATAGTTTCCATGAACAAGTCTAACTTTTTAAGTAATTCAGACTTGATTAAATCCTTATGGAGGCTAGTTTGTGCTTGAGCATTGACTAGTTTCTCATAAAAGTTTTCTTGAACCTTATCCTCAGATTTCTGAAGGGCTAATCGAGCCAATTCATCCTCGTCAAAACTAAACATTGGAGACTTCATCAGAGCTACTAAAGCGAAATCTTGAAGAGGATTATGGATGACACGAAGAGTATCCAACATAACCTGCACTTCTAAAGATTGCAAATAATTGTTTTGAGCGCCATCAGTTTTAACTGGTATCCCATATTCCGACAAAGCAAGTAAAACCTGGTCATTGCGACTTCTGCTGGCAGTCAAGAGAGCAATGTCCTTGAAAGGAATACCTTTATCATTATGAAGATGCAATATCTCCTTTATGACCATCCGCATTTCGCCAGTCAGTTTGTTGGTTGTAAGATTTTCTTCGTCATCAGTATCGCCATCTTCATTCTTATCATACAAGAGGACTTCTGCTGTATTTTCTGGATTTGATTTTAAATCAGTATTTCCGAAAACAAGTTGATGCATACCATCATAAGTAATCTCTCCAACTTCCTCGTCCATAAGATGTTTAAAGACGTCATTAGTAGCATTAAGAACTTCTGAACTACTACGGAAATTTTCTTTAAGCAGAATTAACTGAGCTTCTTTGCCATCTTGAGCAAAGCTATGAAATTTTTCATTGAAAATCTGTGGGTCTGCTTGTCTGAAACGATAAATGGACTGCTTAATATCTCCTACCATAAAACGATTATGACCGTTTGAGAGGAGTTCCAGCATTCTTTCCTGGATGTGGTTGGTATCTTGGTACTCATCGACCATGACTTCGTGGAAGCGTTCCTGGTATTCTCGACGAACCTGAGGGTAGTTTTCCAAAATATCAATCGTATAGTGGCTAATATCCGCAAATTCAAAGGCGTTTTCTTCACGTTTACGTTGTCGATAAGCTACAACAAAATCTCTCATGAAAACTTGGAAAGTCTTAGCCAAGTCCCAAGACTCTTGATGATATTCTTCCTGGAATTTCAATAAAGTAATTTGGTCATTTAATGCGTTCAGCTTTTCAAACTTGTCTTTTCTCTCTTGGTTGTACGCTTCTTTTAGAGCTTGGAGTTCAGCCTTGCGACTAGCATTTGTAAGAGCACGGCCACCCTTATCCTTAGAAATACTTACAACTCGCTCTAGAACTTCTTGATATTGATTAAAAGTTGATTCGTTGGTTAAAGCTCCAATTTCATCAAGAACTTGTTGGACAGATTCTAAGTAGGCTGCTTTTCCAAATTCCTTGGCATCATTCTCTAAATGGTAACGGAAGAAACTTTCTAAATCCCAAAGTTTTTCTTTTATAGCATCTGCGAGTTTTTCTTTGGAAACTGTAAAATCAGCCTCTTCAAAGCCTTTTAGAAAGGAATTTTCTAGCCAAGCCTGAGGATTACTTGTAGATTGCAAAAAGTCATAAATCATGTAGACCTGTTTACGCAATCCACGCGCATCCTTGCTTCTACCTGCAAAGTTCTTGACCAGCTGACTAAACTGTTCTTGTTCTTTACCTTGGTAGTGTTTTTCAAAAACCTGCCGAAAAACTTCGTTTTTTAAGAGGAGTTGCTCACTTTCATTCTGAAGAATGCGGAAGTTTGGTGCAAGGTCGAGAAGATAGCCATGTTTGGTTAGGAACTTCTGAGTAAAAGAGTCCATGGTCCCGATCGCAGCGTTTGGTAAATCAGCTAATTGTCTGCCGAGGTGTTTTTTTAGTTCCACATCTTTCGTTTCTTGGATTTGTTGGCTGATTTTCTTTTCCAAGCGTTCTTTTAACTCGGTTGCTGCCTTTACCGTAAAGGTTGAGATAAAGAGTTGGCGAATCTCAACACCACGCGCTAGTTGGTCAAGAATTCGTTCAGCCATGACAAAGGTTTTCCCTGAGCCAGCTGAAGCTGAAACAAGAATGTTTTGACCAGAACTATAGATAGCTTGAATTTGCTCAGCTGTTTTCTTGGGTTTCTTGTTAGACTGAGCTTCTGCTACTTGCAAGGCTTCAATCTCTTCTTGGGATAAAAATTTCATCGCTCCAACTCCTCTCTGATTTTATTAAACCATGCTTCCTTGGCATTGCTCTTAGCAACCTTATCTAACAATCTAGCCTGACCTAGATGGTAATTGGCTTCAAAACCTGTAATAGCTTGATATTGTTGAACATATGGGGCAATACTTCTGCCGTCTTCTGTATAGGGATTGATAGCAAATCTACCAGATAAAATCTTCTCTGCTGCTTTCTTATAGATAAGGGCGTTATAGTCCAGCAATAACTGGAATTCCTCATCAGACAACTGATAGGTCTTGTTCTTATTGTAAAGTTCCCCAAGGTTCTTTATCTCTTTTTCGAGAAATAGCCCTTGATATTTCATACTCTTAGTCGTTTCTGCTAAAGCCTTTGAAAGAGTTTTAACAGTTTGTAAGGACTGAACTGGCTCAGCCATCTCTAAATACATAGCACCAAAGAAGTCGGTATTTCCTTCTTTCTTAAGAGCAGCTAGATAGGTTGGTAATTGTGAATTAAGGCCGTTATAAAAGAGAGGGAAGTTAAACTGAGTTAGAGAGGATTTGTAATCAACAACACCAATAGCATCACTTGTCTTTAAGCGATCTATACGGTCGACTTTACCACGGACATAGACATTTCTGCCGTTTTCTAACTGAACAAAAGCTTGTTCCTTACCACCAAAGACTGCTTCTTCCTGAATTGTTTCAATTTCAGAATTGTGACGAAGAATGTGCCCAGTTGCACGAGCAACATCCAAAAGAACTTCCTTGATTAATTGGGCTTCCAAACTTTCTTGATAAATCGCTTGAAATTCTCGCTCTTGACTGGTTTCAGAGATTGCTTGCTCTAAACGTCGATCAAAGGATTCATCGCTCGGCATTTTCAATGCCCGCTCAAAAATACGATGCAAGAAATTCCCGTGACTTCTTGCATCCGGTTTAAGACGCAATTCTTCCTGCAACCCTAAGACATAACGAAGGTAATAGCTATATTCATTACGATAAAACTCTGTTAATCCAGAAGTTGATAGATAGAAATCCTGACCTTGAGGATACAAGGCATCTAAAGTATCTGCTGCTAAAGTCTTACTTCGTGGACTTGTAGGCAGAACTGGATTATCCAGACCTTTACCCTCCAACTTTTTACCCATAACACGGGCTAAAACTTTGACAAAGGTTAAGTCTTGCTCACTTGTTTCCATCTCACCTTGCTGGTGATAAGCAACAAGACTAGACAAAAGACTGTGATAAGAACCAATATCATCCTTTGATAGGTTTTTTCGATCGATTCTCTTTTCAATCTTGCTAAAACCAAAATCCTGCAATTCTTTCAGATAAACTGACTCTTTACTCTCATTTTCATTGAGTAAACTTGGTGCTGATAATACCAATTCCTTCCTAGCAGAATTGACCAAAGAAAGCATGGTATAGCGATTCTTCTTGAGATTCTCTTGACTTGCAATCAGTAATTGTGAACCTTCTTGAGTTGCTTGGTTTAGCACTTCTCTTTCTTCATCGCTCAAAAGACTAGTATTTTGGCTAATTTTTGGTAAGTGATCTTGAGTTAAGCCAAGTGCATAGATATAATCAGATGTCAAGGGTGCAATCAAATCATAACTTTGCACCAGAACAGTATCTACTGTTGCTGGGATTGTACGGTAATTTGATAAGGACATCCCTGAATGAAGAAGTGCCAAAAAATCATCTAAAGTAACCAGAGAACCTTCAAATACCGTAGCAAATTGCTCCATTACGTGGCAAAATGCTTTCCAGACCTCCTCTTGTCTTTCTTGTTCTGCCGCTTCCATTGTTTCAGATAAGATTTGCAGTTGCTTAGTCACAAAGGAATCCTTCAAAAAGTTGTTCCACTTTGTAAGAATATTTTCAGTCTTTTGCTTACGACTGGTTAATAAAGTTTCTAATGGATCTAGAACACGAACACGAAGCTTATTTAATTTTTCTAAATCAAATTTTCCATGATGATTTTTTGTAAATTCTTGTTTAAAGTTAGAAAGACCATCAATACCTAAATAGCGGATATATTGTTCAAAGCTATCGATTTCCTCTTGAGTAAGGTCGGTATACAATCCAGTGCGTAGGAGATTAATCAAATCTTCCTGACGGAAATTGTATCGTTTGAGACGTCCCACGGATTCTACAAATTGAGTCAAAGGATGATGAGCCATAGACTCACTTTTACCCAGATAGAAAGGGATCTGATATTGATTAAAAATTGTCTGCAAGGACAGTTTATAAGACTCTACGTCTCCTAATAAGATACGAAAATTTTTGTAGCTTAGTTCTGGATTTTGGTGCAATTTCTGGCGAATACTACGAGCAACTAGCTCCAGCTCTTCTTTTTGTGTCAGACAAGACCAGATTTGCAAGTCCTTTCTATCTTCGTCATTCACGTCTAAGCTGATTTTAGAAAAATCATAGGCACTTTCGAGAAGTTTTGACGCTTTAGCAAAGGCATCTTGTTTTTCATGTTCTTGACATGCATCTTCTGCCTTGGTCTGATATTTAAAAGCTAAATGACGTAAAAACTCAACACTGGCTTGGTAGAGGTTCCCTTCACTAAAAGGGCTATTATAGGCTTTCTTAGTCGCATATACGCCTATAATAATCTCAACACCCTTACGATGAAGCAAATCCACTAGGTGCTCCTCTTCTGCAGAAAAACGGGTAAAACCATCAATGATTAGAGCAATCTTACTAAAATCACTACTTACCTTGTTTTCTTCGATAGCATCAATCAGATAGGATAATGAACTTCCTTGTGAAACTTGACCTTGATTTAAATAAGCTGTTATCTTTTCAAAAATCAAGAGTAAATCAGAGCGTTTATCAGCATCTGTCAAACTTTCCAAGTCCAAAAAACTCATCTTTGCAGTTGAAATTTCATGATAAATCTCAATCAGTTGCTGGATGAACTGCGAATCTTGCTTAATAGCTCCGTAAACACGTAAATCCTTCGGATCAATCTCGGACAGACATTTGTAGAAAGCCATACCAAGACCGATATCATCGAGACTTGACCTCTCAGGAATATCATTTAAAACCAGATAACGAGCCATTTGGGCGAAGCGCGTGACTGTAATAGCAAAAGAAGCCTGCTGACTCAAGCACTCCAGCACGGCACGTTCCTTTTCAAAAGAAAGAGAGTTAGGAGCGATATAAAAGACTCGTTTGCCTTGGGCTACCAGTCCTTGAGCCTCCTTGGTTAGGATTTCTGTCAAAGAAGTCCGAATATCGGTATAAAGTAGTTTCATCTCTGCCTCATTTGTTTTTGTCATTACCTTTTATTATATCATTTTTTAAGTCAAAACAGATTGATATAAAGCCCTAATTTTAACCTGTCCCATATCAAAAAAGTCGGAATAAAATCCGACCTTTTATAGTTATTAACTACCAGAAAACAAGAGTACCCATAATTCCCAAAATGCAGTAATGTTGATCATGATATGAAGTAAAATAGGGTAATAGAGAGAATGAGTTTTTCGGTAGAGGAATGCTAAAATTGCTCCTCCACTTGCATAGGTGAAAAAGGCGAGTGGTGTTAAACCTGAACTGACATGCACATAGCCAAAGACACAGGCTGATAGCAAAACATCTCCATACCATGGTGAATCTTTCAGAAATGTATTCATCAGAACTCCTCGATATACCAATTCTTCTGTAATTGGTCCTAGAAGACAAACAATAAGTAAAAGATAAGGTAACTCTTGTCGCCCTGTCATCTCAATCAATTCATTTAAAGCGATTTGATTGGACGTTGCTGGGGTTAAAAAGGAGAACACAATACCTGAAAGATAACTGACTCCATAAGCAAGAATCAAATAAACTGGATATCTCCATTTCCACTTCAACTCAAGAATTTTCCTACCTTCGAATACTAGTAAATAAAGAATAGCTATAAAAGTAACGCTGAGCTCTAAAAAAGCAAGAATCATGAAATACTCTCGACTAGCAACTACAAACCTAGCTGAAAAGTGATTAAAAATCCACCAAAACCATGTCTTCCTATAAACGATTACTAATAAAGGCTAGTAAAATCTGTACTGCTCTTCTTTTCATGATAAGACCTCTGCTTTTTCTTCATTATCTCTATAATCTCAACTGCATTGCAAGTTTAGTATAGCATATATTTGCCAATTATCTTCTTCAAATCTTAAATTGTCATCCAAACCTCCTAAATTGACATAGTAATCCTTATTTCCTCCAAAATATGCTATAATATAGGTAAAAGACGAGAAAAGGAAATACTATGATTAAACTACTTGCTCTAGATATGGATGGAACTCTACTTAACGAAGCCAAGGAAATCCCTCAGGCTCATATTGACGCCATTCATAAGGCTATCGAAAAAGGTGTCAAACTGGTTCTCTGTACAGGTCGTCCCCTCTTTGGAGTTCTTCCTTACTACAAGAAACTCGGTCTTGATTTACAAAATGAATACGTCATCGTCAACAATGGATGTTCTACCCACCAAACTAGTGATTGGGGACTGGTTGACTGGCGAGAACTTAGCAAATCAGACATTGAATACCTGAATGACCTTGCTGAAAAGAGTGATGTTCAATTAACTCTCTTTGATGAAGAGCACTACTTCGTTCTTGGAGGTAAACCAAATCCTATCGTTCAATATGATGCTACACTTGTTTTCTCTGACCTGACTGAAATCTCACTGGAAGAAGCTACTAGCGGGAAGTATCGAATGTTCCAAGGTATGTTCTTAGGTACAAAGGAAGAAACAGATGACTTTGAACAACGTTTCTCTGAAGAGCTTTGTCAAAGATTTAGCGGTGTTCGTTCTCAACCAGTGATCTACGAAGCCATGCCACTTGGCACAACCAAAGCTTCTGCTCTTTCTCGTTTGGCTAAGATTTTGGATATTCAACCTTCTGAAATCATGGCAATGGGTGATGCCAATAACGACATTGAGATGCTAGAGTTTGCAGGGCTTGGGATTGCCATGGGAAATGCTAGCGACTATGTCAAATCTATTGCGGATGCTGTAACTTCTAGCAATGAAGAAGACGGTGTTGCACGCGCTATTGAGAAATATATTTTATAGAAAATAAGCCCAGTCAACTAGCGTTTCTAGCCAACTGGGCTTTTTATTTTTTAGAAACTTAAAAACTTTAGAAACACTTTAGAAATGCTTGACGATTCTTTGATATCTATGCTTTATACTAGAGTTATAAAAATAAAACATCTTAAAGATTAAAGGAGAAAACTATGAAAAAAGTCCTCGAAATCCATAGCTTGTCCAAACAATTTGGCAAACAACCTATTCTACAAGATCTTAGTATCTCAGTTAAAGAAGGAGATATCTATGGACTTATCGGAAAAAATGGTGCTGGTAAAACAACTCTGATTAAAATCATTACCCAATTATTATCTGCTGACCATGGAACTATTTCCCTCTTTTCTAGTCAAGGGTATAAGGAGTGCACGAAAGCCCTATCTCGAGTAGGTTCAGTCATTGAATCCCCAGTAGCACACAATCATTTAACAGCCTATCAAAATCTAAGGTACTATTGTACTATTCGACATATCCCAAATGCCGATCAAGTCATTCAGGAAACATTAAAGTATGTGGGGTTAACAGATACAGGTAGAAAAGTTTTTCGAGATTTCTCTCTTGGAATGAAACAACGCCTAGGCATTGCGATTGCCCTACTATCAAAACCGGACTTCCTCATCCTTGATGAACCTATCAATGGACTTGACCCAATCGGTATCAAAGAGTTTCGTCAAATGATTCAACGTCTGAATCAAGAACTAGGAATAACAATTCTCATCTCTAGTCATATCTTGTCAGAACTCTACCTGGTTGCCAATCGCTTTGGAATTTTAGACCAAGGGAAAATCATTCGAGAAATCAGTAAGGCCGAATTTGAGACACTTAATGAAGACTATATCGTTCTAAAAACAATTGACAAAGAAAAAGCTAGTCAAATCTTAAAAGACAAAGTGCATCTTGAATTTAAAGTTGTTAATTCTGACAATGAGATTCATATTTTTAGTCATGAACAAGATATCAAACGCATTCTCAAAGAACTTACGCTAGCAGATGTCGCTGTGGATGAGATTTACTATGCTCGTCAAAATCTTGAAGAATACTTCACACAATTAGTAAAATAGGAGGAAGTTCATGATACATACAATTCAAGCAGACTTTTACCGTCTTTTCCGTTCCAAAGGTTTTTGGATTACAGAGATTGTTCTCTTTGCACTCATGTTAATGGGAGCTACTATCGGGGCTACAGGACATCTAATGTCAGTTGATACAACACCTCCAGAAACTGAACTTCCAAGTAAAGGCTGGGATGGTATTCAAGCCCTGATTAACGCATCTAGTCAAGGTTCAAACCTAGTTTTCCTCTGCATTATCCTTGCTTGCTTAGTTCTAGGAGTTGACCTAATCGGTAAACTCTATAAAAATAGTTTGACAGTGGGTGTTTCTCGTACAGAATTCTTCCTAGCCAAGTCTGTAGTATTAGCAAGTATCGCTCTAATGCAAATTCTTATTAGTCTGGTTATTGCTTTTGTACCAGCAACTATCCTAAACGGGGTAGGAACGATGCCAGAAGGATTTATTGGCAATCTCCTTCTAACGATTGGTCTTCAATTTCTCTGCCTTCTTGCTTGGCTTTCCATTATTTCTTTCATTCTCTATGTGACTCATTCCTATTTGGCTGTTTTCATTGGCTATTTAATCAGTTCTATCTTACTTTCAACGCCGATGCTTATCTTTCCAGATATCGAGATTTTACGCTATTTATCCTTAAATGTTGCCTATGCCATGACTGCCTCTAGTCAAGCTGTTCTATACACCATTATCGTTACAGTTACTGTTATTCTATTCTTTACCATTAGTGGACTTGCTGTTTTCAAAAAGAAAAGCTTATAAAAATGACCTCCTCTGTTCAAAAAGAGGAGGTTCCTTGTTTTAAAAGAGTATCTTAACTGTAAACCAGGCACCGTCTGTACTTAGTTGTAGTTCTGCTCCAAGGAGATGGGATAGTTCTTCAGTAATATAAAGACCTAAACCAGAGGATTCTTCTGTATCTGAGAGATTTTCAGAGTAAAATCGCTGACTGAGATTTTCAATTTTGCGAATGGGTTGTTTAACCAGATTAGCAATTTCCAAACAGATATGATTGTCCACTTCCTTCAGAGAAAATCTCGCTTCATCCTTCCCATGTTTTAAAACATTGCCAATGAGATTTTGTAACATACGGTCTAATAAATCCGAATCTGTCAGTAAATACAAACCAGATTCTACTTGAAAATCAAGGTCAATCTTTGTCGTTTGAAAAGAATCATAATAGGTTAGTAATTTTTGCGTCATAAATGTCGAGACTTCTAACTCAGATAAGTCAGGTTTAACTGCTCCCTCCATTAACCGACGATAGTCCAAAAGAGCTTCTAGACGTTTTGAAACTTGATTAAGATGATGGGCAATTTTTTTCAAACTCTCAGACTCAGGATTTTCTGTTTTAAGCAATTGCTGAGTATAGCCTGACGCAATCGTTAAAGGCGTCCGAATATCGTGGGCAATATTGCTAATAGCCATGTCTAAAGTCTGTTTTTCACGCTTCATAATCAAGCGTGACTGCTCAACTTCTTGAAAGAGATGATCGATTTGCTGGTAAAGATGTAAAAAATCCTTGGAGAACGTTGATACTCCGATTCTCTTCATACTTCCAGTCAGAATCTTATCTTCAATCTGTTGGCTCAAGTTAACGAGTGCTAGATGATAGCGAATCAACCATATCGTCAATAGGATAATGACCAGCACTAGCAAAGATAGTAAAATGTAGATCATTGCTCATCTCCTTTTAACCGAACACCAACTCCCCAGATAGTTTCAATATACTCTTGCTCTGGATCCAGTTGGCCTAATTTTTTACGGAGATTACTTAAATGAGTGTTGAGAGTATTATCGCCTGGTAAATAAGTATCCTCCCAGACCAATTCATAGAGTTCTTCTTTCGTGAAAATTTTCTTAGGATGTCCCAGTAAGGTTTGGAGAATCAAACATTCTTTCTTAGCTAGGCGAATAGTTTCCTGGCTATTTTTGATTTCAAAACTATCTGCATCAAACTGAATATTTTTTAACTGTTGAATCAACTTGTCAGGATGTTCGATTTCAGCTGATTGCTTATCACTATTTTGACGTAATTGAACCGTAACCCTAGCAAAAACTTCATCCAAATCAAAAGGCTTCGTAATATAATCATTAGCACCATCTAAGAGATATTGACTGATGAGCTTTTTATCGCTTAGGGCAGTTAGCATGATGACAGGTACTGAACTAGCTTGTCTAATGGCTTTTAAAACCTGATCGCCATTTTTTCCAGGAAGCATAATATCTAACAAGATTAGATCAATGCCGCCTTGCTCAAAACGAATCATTCCTTCAGTACCAGAAAAAGCTTGAATCACCTCATGTTCCTCAGAAAGAAGAGTTCTCAAAATTTCTTGAATCTCATTATTATCTTCAATGATAAGTATTCTAGCCATAAACACCAACCTTTCTAATAGTATTATATCATGTTTTTTTAGGAATTTTGGATAAAGAAAAAATCTCCCTCATAACTAGATACGAAGAAGAGTTTACTTTATGTTTTAGAATAAAGCTGTCAATGCGGTAATAATCCCAAAAACAATACCTGGTGCATTGGCTGCTGCCAAAGGAATATCTCGTTCTTTTTTAAAGAGTCCGTAGTATACCCAAAGACTGCAGTTAATTGCAGCTACTGCTGGTTGGATAAAGTTTCCTTTTTGACCCGCAAGGTTGTTCATAATTTGTGGAATATATGAGATATACATCATAACAGACATAAAGGTTGCAATCCAACCTAATGTTTTCATTTGTTTTTCACTCATTTTCTTCTCCTTTCAAAAACAGTCTCAATTATACACTATTTTTAAAATCGTGTGAGCAAAAAAACTTTTTGTTAAGAAAATGTAAATTATCACAATCTTGTGATAAGAGGAACAGAACCCCCCCTTGTTATTTCTATAGGGAATCTTATTCATTTAAAAAACTTACTTCTTCTCAATCGGTGCTACACTGGCTAAAAGTTTTTTGAGGCCGACATCTGGGAAATTGATTTTCAATTCCTGAGTAGCTCCACTTCCTGAAACTTCTAGAACAGTTCCTTGACCCCACTTCTTATGAAGGGCAATATCACCAATTGACCAGCTGGTTTCACTTGAAATTGATTTTGATCCAGCAGCAAATTGTCCAAAAGGTAGTCCTTTTGATTCAATGGATCTTGGTGCTGCATTGCGTTTACGATCTTGTAGAGCTTGAGCTAGACTCATGCCTTGACCAAAGGCGACACCACCACTGCTATAAGATGCTTTGAAGCTACTATTAGCTGGACGCGCCAAACCTTGATAAGTTAACAAATCTGAACTAATCTCATTGATAAAGCGTGTTGGGCGATTATAGTTCGTTCGACCAAACAGCAAGCGTGAGTTAGCATTAGTCAGATAGAGAATTTTCTCTGCGCGCGTGATACCAACATAGGCTAGACGGCGTTCCTCTTCCAATTCATCCATGTCTTCTGCTGCACGACTAAGTGGAAAGACATTTTCTTCCATCCCAATCAAGAATACAACTGGAAACTCCAGTCCCTTGGCAGCATGGAGCGTCATCAAGGTTACTTCTGATGTTTCCTGACTGCCAGAGTCTGTATCTGCAATCAAGGCAAGATCATTCAAGAATCGACTGAGTTTATCCAGTCCAGTTTCTTCTTCTTGATTATCTGGATTATCATCGAAATTCTTAGTAACAGAAAGGAACTCCTCGATATTTTCAACCCGAGCCTTGCTTTCCAAAGTCGCCTGGGCATTGAGAATATCCACGTAGCCTGTCTTTTCTAAGACTGCTTCTACTAACTCAGTAATGCTTAATTGGTCCAGTTGCTCCCGTAAATCCAGTATCATATTGGCAAAATCCCAGATCGACTGAGCTGCCTTACCTTTTATCCCTGATAACATGATGTTAGCTGAAGCATCTAGCATGGACATATTTTGTACGTTGGCAAAGTCACGAATTTTCTCTACTGTTCCAGGGCCAATGCCACGTTTAGGTTCATTGATGATGCGTTCAAAACTGATATTGTCACTCAAATTGGCAATGAGATTCAGATAAGCGATAATATCACGAATTTCCTTACGGCTGTAGAATTTTGTTCCACCTACCATGGTATAAGGAATATTGGACTTAAGCAAAGCTTCTTCAATAGTACGAGATTGGGCATTAGTACGGTAAAGAACTGCAAAGTCCTTGTGGAGGAAGTTTTGGCTTCGACCAAGTTCATCGATGGTTTTGGCTACAAAGACAGCCTCGTCTTGTTCATCATTAGCACGATAGTAGACAATCTGTTCCCCATCAGCATTTTGAGTCCATAGATTCTTAGGTCGACGATTTTTATTGTTTTTGATGACATCGTTAGCTGCTTGGAGGATGGTCTTGGTTGAGCGGTAATTTTCCTCCAATAAAACAACCTTGGCTTGAGGATAATCCTTCTCAAAATCCAAGATATTCTGCATATCAGCACCACGCCAACCATAGATAGACTGGTCAGCATCCCCAACTACGCAGATATTTTGGAAACGAGAAGCCAAGAGTTTAACGAGTTGATACTGAGCATGGTTGGTATCTTGATACTCATCAACATGAATGTACTGGAACTTCTGTTGGTAATAAGTCAAAACATCGGGATTTTGATCAAAGAGACGCAAGGTCAACATGATCAAGTCATCAAAGTCCACCGACTCTGACTGACGAAGTTCTTTCTGATAGGCCGTATAACACTTTGCTACAATTTGAGTGTACATATCTCCTGCCTGGGCAGCATAAGCAACATCGTCAATCAGATCATTCTTAGCATTGGAAATGGTTCCCAAAATAGTGCGTTCATTCCATTTTTTAGGATCCAAGTTTAACTGCTTGAGGATGCGTTTCATGAGCGTTCGCTGCTCTCCAGGATCCACAATCGTGAAATTGCGATTATAGCCAATATGATCCGCATCGCGACGTAGGATACGGACGCACATAGAGTGGAAGGTCGCAATCAAACAATCCTGAGTAGCTGGATTGAGTCCATAAGCACGCTCCTTCATTTCACGCGCCGCTTTATTGGTAAATGTAATGGCCAAGATATTCCATGGGTTGACCATCTTTTCATCAATTAAATAAGCAATACGGTGGGTTAAAACACGAGTCTTACCAGATCCCGCCCCCGCCATGATCAGCAAGGGTCCTTCTGTGGTTTGAACGGCCTCGGCTTGACGGTCATTCATTCCCTTTAATAATTCGTTCATTTTCTCTTCCTTATTCTTCAAGTCAATGTTTCTATTATATCAAAAAAGTTTGAAAATAACTTTTCTTAGGAGCCTTCTGATTACTTTAGAAGATTAGACAAGAAAAGAACACTGGATGAGTGTTCTTAGTAATTTTTCTATTAATCCTTTATAGACTGCAAAAGCGTCATTAGGGCTTGGGCAGAACGACGCCCTGCTTCTACGATAAATTCATCAAAGGAAACGGATGCTTCATGGTTGGCATTGTCACTCATGGCACGAACGACTAAGAAAGGAAGGTTCAAAGCCTGAGCTGCTTGAGCAATGGCTGCCCCTTCCATCTCTACAGCAAGAACTTGAGGGAAATGCTCTTTAATGGCCTTGATTTTATCTTCTCCAGCAACAAAACTGTCTCCTGTCGCAATCAAACCTAAATGCCAAGTTTGGTCCAGTTTAGACAAACTCTCTTGAATCAAGCTGATAAACTTTTTGTCTGATTCAAAATAGAGAGGCTGTTGAGCCATTTGACCGTATTCATAACCAAAAGCAGTCACATCAACATCGTGGTAGGTAAGTTTGTCTGCAATCACTACATCCCCTACTGCGATTCCACTTGCCACTGCACCAGCAGAACCAGTATTAATCACTGCATCGACTTGAAAGTGATCCGCTAAGATAGCGACACTCATCGCAGACATGACTTTACCAATACCACTCTCTACAAGTACAAGCTCAATAGAACCAATCTTACCAGTATGATAGCTATTTCCCAGAACCTTTTCTTCACTGGCTTCGTCCAAGTGTTGAATCAAGTAAACTAGCTCTTCTGGCATAGCTGCAATAATTCCAATTTTCATGATAGACCCCTTAAATAAATCTCATTGCTAAAATTAACAAAATCAAGAGAAAAATAACTGCAAAAAGAATCTTGTTTAATTTAGAATTAAAGACATTTCTCTTAGTATTTTCAATCCGACGACTTTTGTGAATAGAAGGTTCAACTTCGATGGTCAGTGTATCTTGGCTAAAACCATGATCTTTGGTTCGTGAATAGCCAAAATTCTGAGCTGAAGTCGGTAAAATCTTAGTTTCCTCATCATCTAGCAAGGGAGGACCTGAGATGTCCTCTCCTCGATTAGCACGTTCGATCATTTCATCTGTTAATAAAGGTTTACCCATGGGCTCCTCCACTATTTTTTTGTAATTCCCAGTACTGAATAGCCATGATAGTCTTGGCATCACAAATATCACCTGACTGGATCAGTTCTTTAGCTTGGTCCAGACTGACCTCAAGTAACTCTAAAGTCTCATCTTCATCCTGAGGACGAGGATTTTCAACTTTTGTCAAATCACTTGCCAAGTAAAGTTTTAAGCGCTCGTTACAAAATCCAATCGCAGAGTAAAAATCATAGAGAAGGCTTAATTTACCAGTATAGGCTGCTTCTTCTTCTAATTCACGAAGGGCTGCAGCTTCTGGATCTGCATTTTCACCTACTTCAAGCTTACCTGCAGGAATTTCATAAGAGACTTTTTCAATTGCCTTGCGATATTGTTTAACAAGGACAATCTTATTTTCTGGAGTAACTGCAAGAACGCAAACTGCCCCATTGTGGAAAATCAAATCACGTTGCGCAGTACCTTTTCCAGAAGGTAGTTCAACCTGATCTTGAACTAGCTGAAAAATAGGTCCTTTATAAATTTCTTTACGACTAAGCGTCTTTTCTTCAAATTCCATCGTTAGCTCCTATTTATTGTTAGGATGGTGAGGGAGGCGAGTTGCATATTCGTCCTTATTAATTTGGCGACCTCGTCCAATAGCAATGGCATCAGCTGGAACATCCTTAGTAATGGTTGAACCTGCCCCAACAAGAGAATTATCTCCGAGTTCTACTGGAGCAATGATGGTTGAATTTGAACCAACGAAAACATTGTTACCAATAGTTGTTTTAAACTTGTGTTGACCATCGTAATTTACAGTGATCGTTCCAGCACCAAAGTTGACATCACTACCAACTTCACAGTTACCAATATATGTCAAATGACCAGCTTTTGTATTTTCACCGATGCTTGAACCTTTGACTTCAACAAAGTTCCCGATATGTACATCTTTCGCAAGGCTTGAGCCTGGACGGATATGAGCATATGGTCCAACTGTAACACCATCAGCAACCGTGCTTTCTTCAATCATCGAGTTTGTAATCACTGCCCCTGAACCGATAGTGCTATCAAAGATATAAGTTCCATTGGTCAAAACAGTTCCTGCACCAATCTTACTAGAACCTTTGAGGGTTACATTCGCTTCAATTTGAACTTCTGGAGCGATCTCAACATCAATGTCAATGTAAGTCGCTTCGGGATTCACAAAGCTAACTCCATTGACCATATGCGCTTGGTTAATACGGCGACGCATGATGCCTTCAGCTGTCGCAAGGGCAACACGGTCATTAACTCCGAGACTTTCATCAAAGTCTTTCAGAGTATAGGCTCCGACTTTTTCTCCAGCTTCACGGAAAATACCGATGACATCAGTAATGTAGTATTCGCCTTGGGCATTGTTAGTGTTGATATTCTTCAAAGCTTCAAAGAGACGAGCATTATCAAAGACATAGGTTCCTGTATTGATTTCCTTGATTTGTTTTTCAAAATCAGTCGCATCCTTCTGCTCCACGATACGAAGCACTTCAGCATTCTCGTTACGAACAATACGCCCATAACCAAACGGATCATCAGCTTCTGCAGTTAGGATTGTCGCTACATTTTTGTGATTTACGTGGAAATCAATCAAGTTCTTTAGACTTTCACCAGTAATGAGTGGTGTATCACCAGCAATAACCAATGTTTGTCCAGAAAGTCCTTCAAGAATTGGCTCAGCCATCATAACCGCATGACCAGTTCCTAATTGCTCAGACTGTCTTACAAAATCAGTTTGACCAGCTAAAACTTGCTCCACAAGTTCTGCCTTATGTCCTACAACCGTTACTGTTTTTTCAGGATTGATGGCCCCTACACTACGAAAAACATGCTCAAGCATAGAAATTCCTGCAACCTTGTGCATGACTTTTGGTAGATCTGATTTCATACGAGTACCTTTACCCGCTGCTAAAATAACTGCATAATTTGCCATATTTTTCTCTTTTCTATAGAAATTCCCTTATATTATATCATAAATTTGCTTTTTCAAACACAAAAGAGGGCAAATGCTTTAAAACATCGCATTCTCTAGATGATTTCGAGTATTTTTTTTTGATTTTTTTCACCATTTACGATACACTATAAAAGTATGAGAAAGAAAATAAATCCTGTTTTTATTTTTACTGTATTAGCTACTCTCGTGGGTATTTTAATCATCAATAGACCCAAGTTTGAAGACCATCCAGTCAAAACAAAGCAAAATCCAGTTCAAGTAGAAACTCAAGCTTTACATAATATCAACAAGCCGATTATTGATGTTTCTGGCTGGCAAAGACCATCAGAGATCAATTATGACACCTTAACTCAAAATATTTCAGGTGCAATCGTTCGGGTTCATAGTGGAGCTCAAGCTTCTGTTGAAAACGATGCTTCATTTAAAAATGGGGTTGATAAGGCTTATAAAGAACACATCACAGAATTTCAAAAACGGAATATTCCAGTCGCTGTTTATGCCTATGTAGCTGGTAAAAATGTCGAAGAAATGGAAAAAGCTGCTGAAGCCTTTTATAACGCTGCTTCTCCCTATAATCCTAGCTACTATTGGTTGGATGTTGAAGACAAGACTATGTCTGACATGAACAAGGGTGTTGAGGCCTTTCGTGCTAAATTAGCTTCATTGGGTGCAAAAAATATCGGTATCTATGTTGGTGTTTACTTTATGGAGGAACATAGTATCAGTGTTGATAATTATTCAGCTATCTGGATACCTTCCTATGGAACCAACTCAGGTTACTATGAAAGTGCTCCGAAAACAGATCTTAGCTATGACCTTCACCAATACACTTCACATGGAAATCTTGGCGGATTTGAACATCACCTCGATTTGAACCTTATTTCTTCATCAAAGAACAAGGAAGAAACCTTTAGAAAAATGTTTTTAAATCCTTAATCACTATCACAATAAGCAAGTCAGACATTGCTTTCTGCTTGCTTTTCTTTATTTTTCAGTATTAAATTACTGTTTTATCTTTATAGAATATGAATCTCGGAGGACCTCTATGTTATCATGGTTATCAAAAATTATTAAGGGAATTGTAATTGCCCTAGGTTTCATTCTACCAGGGATTTCTGGTGGCGTTCTTGCCGCTATCTTGGGAATTTATGAGAGAATGATTCGTTTTCTTGCCCATCCTTTTAAGAATTTAAAAGAAGATGTACTCTTTTTCCTTCCTGTCGGTATTGGGATGCTTCTAGGTATCGGACTTTTCTCCTATCCAATCGAGTATCTTTTAGAGAATTATCAAGTGTTTGTATTGTGGAGTTTTGCTGGAGCTATCATTGGTACCAGCCCAAGTCTTGTCAAAGAATCAACTCGTGATTCTGATAGAGATAAGGTTGACCACATATGGTTTTGGGCAACCTTCATCATCTCAGGTCTTGCCCTCTACGCCTTGAATTTTGTAGTTGGTTCTCTATCTGCAAGCTTCCTTAACTTTACACTGGCTGGTTGTTTGTTGGCGCTTGGAATTTTGGTTCCAGGGCTTAGTCCTTCTAATCTTCTCTTGATTCTTGGCCTTTATGGCCCTATGTTAACAGGGTTCAAGACTTTTGATTTGTTAGGAACCTTCTTACCAATTGGGATTGGGCTTCTTATCACTCTGATTATCTTCTCAAAATTCATGGACTACGCTCTTCGCCTATATCACTCACGTGTGTATCATTTTATCATTGGAATTGTACTATCAAGTACACTTTTGATCCTTATTCCAAACGCTGGCAATGCTGAAAGTATTAGTTACAGTGGTTTGTCACTAGTTTCATATGTACTGATTGCTTTCTTCTTCGCACTAGGGATTTGGTTGGGAATCTGGATGAGTCAATTGGAGGATAAGTATAAATAATGGCAAAAAAAGTAAAAGTCAAGAAAACCTTGGTCCAACAAATTTTAACCAAGGCAGGAATAAACCATACGGGTATTCAAATTAATGCCCTGGAAGGTGAGATGCCTCAAGGTTATGAAAAGAGTCAGATTTTTAAGACTCTAGCACTTCTGGGAGATAAGACTGGACCCATTATCGGCATTCTTCCTATCACTGAACACCTTTCTGAAAAGAAGCTTGCTAAGATTTCTGGTAATAAGAAAGTCAGCATGATTCCACAAAAAGACCTAGAAAAAACAACAGGCTATATCCACGGTGCCAATAATCCAGTTGGAATCCGTCAAAAACATAACTATCCTATCTTTATCGACCAAACTGCTCTTCAACTGAATGAAATGATTGTTTCCGCAGGGGAGGTTGGTCATAGTATCATTATCAATCCTCAAGATTTAGCATCCTTTGTTAAAGCTGAATTTGCAGATATCTTGGAGGCAAGTAACTAATGAAATTCTATTTTATTCGTCACGGTAAAACACTTTGGAATCTGGAGGGACGTTTTCAAGGAGCGAGTGGGGATTCTCCACTCTTAGATGAATCTATTGAAATCTTAAAAAAACTAGGTCGGTATCTCCAGGAAACTCCATTTGATGTGATTTATTCTAGTGATCTTCCTCGGGCTAAAACTTCTGCTCAAATTATCCAAAGTCAACTGAAAGACAGCTGTCCATTAGAAGAAATCCCCTCACTAAGAGAATGGCAACTTGGAAAACTTGAAGGTGCAAAATTTGCAACCTTGGAAGCCATCTATCCCGAGCAATTAAAAGCTTTTCGTACCAATCTAGCAAAATTCGATTCGACTATGTTTGGAGCAGAGTCTGTCTATCAAACAACTCAACGTACCATTCAATTTATCAAATCATTAGAGTCCAAACCTTTTGAACATGTTATGATTGTTGGTCACGGGGCCAATCTCACAGCCAGTATTCGAACTCTTCTAGGCTATGATACTCCACTACTTAGAAAAGATGGTGGTTTAGCAAATGCCAGTGTGACTATTGTCGAAACGAAAGACTTTAAAAACTTTACCCTCTTAGTCTGGAACGACACTTCTTATCAGAATTAGAACAGAACTTAACAATCACAGTTAAGTTCTTTTTAGATTTTGTAGAATATCCGTGAATTTATTTGACTTTTATGATAAAATGGGAGTATCGCAAAAAAGACTCATCGTATTAAGAATTGAGTAAAAACTAGGAGGAAACCATGTCAACAGAACATATGGAAGAACTAAATGACCAGCAGATCGTTCGCCGTGAAAAAATGGCTGCGCTCCGCGAACAAGGAATCGATCCATTCGGTAAACGATTTGAACGCACTGCTAACTCACAAGAATTAAAAGATAAATATTCTGACCTCGATAAGGAACAACTACATGAATTGAACGAGACTGCTACTATTGCAGGTCGTCTTGTTACCAAACGTGGTAAAGGTAAGGTTGGATTTGCCCACCTTCAAGACCGCGAAGGTCAAATTCAAATCTACGTTCGTAAAGACGCCGTCGGTGAAGAAAACTACGAAATCTTTAAAAAGGCTGACTTGGGAGACTTCCTTGGTGTCGAAGGGGAAGTGATGCGTACAGATATGGGAGAACTTTCTATCAAGGCGACACACATCACTCACTTGTCTAAAGCTCTTCGTCCACTTCCTGAAAAATTCCACGGTCTAACTGACGTTGAAACCATCTACCGTAAACGTTACCTTGATTTGATTTCTAACCGTGAAAGCTTTGACCGCTTCGTCACACGTTCAAAAATCATTTCTGAAATCCGTCGCTACCTCGATGCTCAAGGTTTCCTTGAAGTAGAAACACCTGTACTTCACAACGAGGCCGGTGGGGCTGCTGCCAAACCATTTATTACACACCACAATGCTCAAAATATTGATATGGTGCTTCGGATAGCTCTAGAACTTCATCTCAAACGTCTAATTGTCGGTGGTATGGAACGCGTCTATGAAATTGGCCGTATCTTCCGTAACGAAGGAATGGATGCAACTCATAATCCTGAATTTACCATGATTGAGGTTTACCAAGCCTATGCTGATTTCCAAGACATCATGGATTTGACTGAAGGCATTATCCAACACGTTGCAAAAGTTGTTAAAGGTGAAGGTCCAGTTATCTATCAAGGAACTGAAATCAAGCTTAACGAACCATTTAAACGTGTACACATGGTTGATGCAATCAAGGAAATTACAGGTGTTGATTTCTGGAAAGATATGACTTTCGACGAAGCCGTAGCCCTTGCAAATGAAAAACATGTACCGGTTGAAAAACACTACACTGAAGTTGGACAAATCATCAATGCCTTCTTCGAAGAATTTGTCGAAGAAACTTTGACCCAACCAACCTTTGTCTATGGACACCCAGTAGCTGTATCACCACTTGCTAAGAAAAATCCTGAAGATGAGCGCTTTACTGATCGTTTTGAGCTCTTCATTATGACTAAAGAATACGGAAATGCCTATTCTGAGTTGAATGATCCAATCGATCAGCTTAGCCGTTTCGAAGCCCAAGCTAAAGCCAAAGAACTTGGTGACGACGAAGCAACAGGCATTGACTATGACTACATCGAAGCACTTGAATACGGTATGCCGCCAACAGGTGGTTTGGGAATCGGTATCGACCGTCTATGCATGCTACTCACAGATACTACTACTATCCGTGATGTACTTCTTTTCCCAACTATGAAATAAAATACAAATCTCCTAGTCACATTCTAGGAGATTTTTTAGTATTAATATAAAAGACAAACTCGATTTTGAGCTTGTCTTTTTGTTGTTCAATTAGAATAATCCAAGAACAGTTCCATCACTTTCAACATCCATGTTGAGAGCTGCTGGTCGTTTTGGAAGTCCTGGCATGGTCATGACATCACCAGTTAAGGCAACGATGAAGCCTGCACCTAATTTTGGTACCAATTCACGAATAGTAATTTCAAAGTTTTCAGGTGCTCCAAGTGCGTTTGGATTATCTGAGAAACTGTACTGAGTCTTAGCCATACAGATTGGCAATTTGTCCCAACCGTTTTGTACGATTTGTGCGATTTGAGTTTGAGCTTTCTTCTCGAAGTTTACTTTGCTTCCACGATAGATTTCAGTGACAATCTTTTCAATCTTCTCTTGGACAGAAAGGTCGTTGTCATACAAACGTGTATAGTTAGCTGGGTTTTCGTCAATCGCTTTGACGAGAGTTTCAGCCAAAGCCACTCCTCCTTCAGCTCCGTCAGCCCATACGCTAGCTAATTCAACTGGAACATCGATTGAAGCACAAAGTTCTTTCAAGGCTGCGATTTCTGCTTCTGTATCAGATACAAATTCGTTAATTGCAACAACTGCTGGAATACCGAACTTACGGATATTCTCAACGTGGCGTTTCAAATTAGCAAAACCAGCACGAACAGCTTCTACATTCTCTTCTGTCAAAGCATCCTTGGCAACTCCACCATTCATCTTAAGAGCACGAAGGGTTGCAACGATAACTACTGCATCTGGCGCAGTTGGCAAGTTTGGAGTTTTGATATCCAGGAATTTCTCAGCACCAAGGTCTGCACCAAAACCTGCTTCTGTTACTGTGTAATCTGCCAAGTGAAGAGCAGTAGTTGTAGCCAAGACAGAGTTACATCCGTGTGCGATATTGGCAAATGGGCCACCATGTACAAAGGCAGGTGTTCCATAGATGGTTTGAACCAAGTTCGGTTTGATAGCGTCTTTCAAAATCAATGCCAAGGCACCTTCAACCTTTAGATCACCCACTGAAACAGGTGTACGGTCATAACGGTAACCAATGACGATATTGGCCAAACGACGTTTTAAATCTTCAATATCAGTTGCCAAGCAAAGGATTGCCATGATTTCTGAAGCAACAGTGATGTCAAAACCATCTTCACGTGGAATACCGTTAAGAGGACCACCAAGTCCAACTGTCACGTGACGAAGAGCACGGTCGTTCAAGTCAACAACACGTTTCCAGAGAATACGACGCTGGTCGATTCCTAGCTCATTCCCTTGGTGCAAATGATTGTCAATCAAGGCAGAGAGAGCATTATTTGCAGTTGTAATAGCGTGCATATCTCCAGTAAAGTGAAGGTTGATGTCTTCCATTGGTAAAACTTGTGCATAACCACCACCAGCAGCTCCACCTTTAATCCCCATAACAGGACCAAGAGATGGTTCGCGGATAGCAATCATGGTTTTCTTACCAATCTTATTCAAAGCATCAGCAAGTCCGATAGTGATAGTTGATTTTCCTTCACCAGCAGGTGTTGGATTGATAGCAGTAACTAGAATCAATTTACCGACTGGATTACTTTCAACCTCACGAATTTTATCAAAGCTGAGCTTAGCCTTGTACTTTCCGTACAATTCCAAATCATCGTAAGAGATGCCAAGTTTCTCGACAACATCAACAATTGGTTTCAATTCAATACTTTGTGCAATTTCAATATCTGTTTTCATTCAAAACTCCTCTACCTCAAATGTGTTAATTCATTATAACACAAAACAAGATTTTTAACAGACAAAAAGCTTGATAACGTTCGTAAATATAGCGACATCAAAGGATTTACCGCCCACTATTTAAATTTTTATATGCCTTTATAAGTTTTAACTATAGATTAAGATTTCGACTAATTCAAAAAGTAGCTATCAATTTCTGATAAATTGTGTAGAATTTGACTATTAGAAACTCCTATTTGCTCAGCTAATTCAATTGAATACTCAAAACGAAGACGTATATTGATAGATAAATCAAAAGAGTAATCCTGTAATCGTCCTAGTTTATGATATTTATCTATAATATCATTAAAAATAATCTTGTATTTATCATCTAAGTTTTTGATATGGTTATCTAAGTTTTCCCTGTAATTTTGAATTAATTCCTGTTCCCTATCACTTAAAATCCCTTTGCCTATTTCCCAAATTATTGAAGTAGCAATTGAACCTACTACTGCTCCTAAGACAGGGACAGGAATAAGTGTTTGACCAACACATGAACCAATTGTCGCTAATGTTGTATCCAATGTATTGATAGTTATAAAATTTATAAATTCATCCTCAGTAATCTCATTTGTTCTAAGTTTAGTAATAATATCTACCATGCCGTAACTTGCTGTTACAAACGCACTTGCATAAGGAGCACTCATTTTAAAAACATTAGTGAGACCATAAATCGCGTAACCTGATATAGAACCTTTTACCGCACCTTTCACTGTTTCCAGTCCACAGTCTAACCAATCTGATTGATCAAATTCAAAAATAGTTTTTCCTTCTTTGTATTTTCCATACACATTGAACATCAAAACTAAACCACCCTGTAAAACAGCTGCGTTTCTTGCAATCTTATTGGCTTCTTTTATTCTTGGCAATGAATTTTTTTGTGCTACTAATCGTTTTTTATTTAATTCTTGTTGTTTTAGTTTGACTGTTTTACGAATATTCTTCTCTTCGGAATCTAAAAAAGAATTAATTGAATTTTTTTGAGCATCATTATAATTTAGAACAGATGATTTCATCCAAGATTTATATGAAGTAAGTCCCTTGCTTTCGGTAATATCATTGATCATTTGTCGTATATCGGTAATTTGTTTAATAGACAATCTTTTACCATTAAATTCAACTTCTTTGGCACCAGCCATAATTTTTTCGAATACTAACACGTGATCTTTTGGAAACATCATTTTCATTTCTTTACTGTAATGAAAGGATTGAGCTAGTTCATCACGTAAATTATTATAAAACTTCATTTGAATGGTATTTCTACCAATTAATAAATCGGCTGGTCCATTATCATTCAATACTTTTACAATAGGATTTAATCCTTCAAAAGCTCTTATCGCATTCACAATTCCTGCTTCTGCAAATTCAGCAATAAAACCGTGACCGCCGTATTCACCTCCACGATTCTTTAGAATAACGTCTTCAATGTTATCTCTAGCATAGTTTAAGATTTTGGAGGCATTGTCCTTGTTTAAAATGACATGTCGAGCTTCATCCTCAATCATTTTCATAGCAATTTGTAAGTCTTGAATTCTCAAGTTGTTTAAACAATTGACATAAGCACCTATCCCTTGATAAAATGCTCTATTAACAGCCTGATTCATCATTTATTTTAATTTCCTTATTAATCATCGAAGTAAGTGAGAGAGTTGAATTTACTAAACTACCTGCTTGATACTTTTCATCATCTGTAAATAAGTTATAATCTTTTCCAATTAAAGAAAGATTAGCTAAGTAAATCCCCTCAGTTTGCTTTTCAATTAAATCAATTAATTCAGTAATTTCTATTATTGATTTTTCAGTTTGTCTAATCAATAACTCAATTTTCTTTTGTTCATCAAGCGCTTCTTTAGCTACTTCTTCATTTTTTTTATTAGCAAAAACACCTGCTCCGACAGACGCTGTTAACATTAAGCCAGCAATCCCCCAACCAACAGGGCCCGCCATGGCTAGAAAGGCATTGCCGGCAGCCACACCTCCTCCGCCTGCTGCTAGACTTCCTCCACCTAACCAAGCTAATGCCGCACTATTTGCTGCTGCACCTGTCAAACTAGAAATTGCTGTTCCTGTTGATGCGACACCAAAAGTAGTTGCAACTCCCATAGCTGCAGTAGGACCTAAAGTTGCGACTGTCACACCTAAAGCACTTAAAGAAGCTGTAGCTGCCGTACTACCGCTGGCTAATTCTGCTTCTTTGATTGCCTGAGTAATAGCTAATTGTTTATCTTCGAAATTCTGTATTTCAACAATTATTTCTTCTAACTTTGTTTCAAATTCTTTCGGTTTATTTGCTAATTTACTAATTCTCTCTTCAACGATTTTTACAACTTTAATTGCTTTTCCTCTAGTTTGATAAAGCTCAGTCGATTTATTCGTTAGTTCTGTGGCCTTTTCATTATATGTTTGAATAGATTCATGATAGTTTGCAACAGCTTCGGACCTTAATTTGTCATTAAAAAGATCTATTGAATCAATTTGTGATTTTGCTTCCGTTGCAACTTTTCCAGCTTGATTGATTGAGTCAGACGCCACCTCTGTTACTTGTTGAACGGTATCATTCGCTACTATCGCAGCTTGACCAGAAATATCTGAAACAACATTTCCTATCTTATTTGATACATCTCCTATTACTTTTACAGAATCTGATAATAAATCTCCTGTAACTTTCCCAGCACTATCTAAAGCTTTTCCAGCTTCATTAAGCACGCTACTGGTTGTCTTACTAGCATCATCAATTACTTTACTAGCTTCTTTAACCATATTATCTGCAAACTTAAAAAAGTCCATAACGGCTTCCCCTTTTCATATATAACTAAAATAATTATCTTATATCTTAAATTAATTGTCAATAATAATATAGTTATAAACTTTATTTATATTTTATCGCTTTCATTTTACTTACTGCTCATTTTTTTGTACAATAGTTCTATGAAAATTTTAGTTACATCTGGTGGTACAAGCGAAGCAATAGATCAAGTTCGCTCCATTACCAATCACTCTACTGGTAGACTTGGTAAAGTAATAACTGAGACTTTACTAAAGGCTGGTCACCAAGTTTGTCTGATTACTACGCGACAAGCATTAAAGCCAGAACTACACCCGAATTTGACTATGATTGAAATCCAAAACACTTCCGATTTACTCCAAGAGATGAAACGGATTGTCCCTGATTATCAAGTCTTGATCCATTCAATGGCTGTTTCTGACTACAGCCCAGTTTACATGACTGGTCTCGATGAAGTTCAAGCAAGCCAAGATTTAAGTGAATTTTTGCATAAGAAAAATATGGAAACAAAGATCTCCTCTAAGGATGAGGTACAAGTCCTTTTTCTCAAGAAAAATCCAAAGATCATCTCTCTTGTTAAAGAATGGAATCCAAGTATCCATCTCATCGGCTTTAAACTACTTGTCGATGTTACCAAGGAGCATCTGATTCAAATCGCTAGAGAAAGTCTTGAAAAGAATCAAGCTGACTTGATTGTCGCTAATGACCTCACTCAGATTAATGCGAATCAGCACCTGGCTTATCTAGTAGAAGAAAAGGATTATCAGATTGCTGCTAGCAAGCAAGAAATTGCTGACTTTTTAGTCAAGAGAATTCAAGGATTTGACTGTTAGAAAGGAAAATCATGGCTCGTATTACAATTGCTATTACTGGATCTATTGCCGCATATAAGACTGCTGATTTGGTTAGTAACTTGAAGAAACAGGGGCATTCTGTTACGGTACTTATGACCCAGGCTGCGACTGCCTTTATTCAACCTTTAACCCTTCAAGTCTTATCTCAAAATACAGTTCATCTCGATCTTATGCAGGAACCATATCCTGACAAAGTCAATCATATCGAGCTTGGCAAAGAAACAGATTTGTTTATCCTTGCCCCTGCAACCGCTAATACGATTGCAAAAGTAGCATATGGTTTTGCCGACAATATGGTAACCTCTACTGCTCTTGCCTTGCCCCACTATATTCCAAAACTAGTGGCACCTGCTATGAATACCAAAATGTATGACCATCCAGCAACTCAAACAAACTTAAAAACTTTAGAAACTTATGGTTATACAATTATTGCTCCAAAAGAGTCCCTACTGGCCTGTGGCGATGTAGGACGTGGTGCTCTTGCTGATCTTGATACTATTTTACAACAGATAAAGGAAAAACTTCATGAACAAACGCTCTAATATTGCTCCTATTGCTATCTTTTTTGCCAGCATGATTGTCATTCATTTGCTGAGCTCTATTGTCTTTAATGTCTTGCCATTTCCAATTAAACCAACCATTGTCCATATCCCGGTCATCATTGCTAGTATCATCTACGGACCACGGATTGGGGCTATCTTAGGTTTCTTGATGGGGATGATTAGCTTGACAGTCAATACAATCACAATTCTCCCAACTAGCTACCTCTTCTCTCCTTTTGTGCCGAATGGGAATTTAGCTTCACTTGCTATTGCTATTATTCCTCGTATCTTAATTGGTTTAACACCATACTTTGTCTATAAACTCCTCAGAAACAAGGCGGGGCTTATCTTTGCGGGAGCGCTCGGTTCCCTTACTAATACTGTATTTGTACTAGGCGGTATCTTCTTCCTCTTTGGAAATGTTTTTGACGGAAATATCCAAAAACTATTAGCTACTGTTATCTCAACAAACTCTATCGCAGAACTGATTATCTCAGCAATACTCACCCTAGTTATTGTTCCGAGACTTGAAAAAATCAAAAAATAAGAGGTCGGGAAAATCCCGACCTCGATTTTTATTTGACCTAAGTCACTGACTCTGTATTTAATTAAGATTACAGACTCCTAAAAGTCCCTTTGACGAAACTATCTAAAAGCTTGATTGTAAAGACTCACCAATATGGGAAAAAATCAACCTTGGAAAAATATTTACTTTCCAACAGCCTTTTATCTACTTATCATTGGGCTAGACGTGCTTCTTCTAAAATCTTTTCAATCTTTGTTGTCAGCAAATCAATGGCTACTGTATTAGTCACACCTTCTGGAATAACGATATCTGCATAACGCTTTGTTGGCTCAATAAATTGATGATACATGGGTTTCACTACACCAAGATACTGGTCAATAACGCTATCTAGACTACGACCACGTTCTTCCATATCACGTTTAATACGGCGAATAATACGAACGTCATCATCTGTATCTACGAAAATCTTAATATCCATCAAATCACGAAGTCGTTTGTCCTCCAAAACTAAGATTCCTTCTACGATAAAGACATCCTGAGGTTCTTGACGATAAGTTTTAGAACTTCTGGTATGGGCAGCATAATCATAGGTAGGAATATCTACAGGACGTCCTGCCAACAACTCTTTGATTTGCGCAATCATCAAATCAGTATCAAAAGCAAAAGGATGGTCATAGTTGGTCTTGATACGCTCTTCAAAGGTTAGATGAGATTGATCTTTATAGTAGGAATCATGCTCAATCATAGAGATTTTTTCATTTGGAAAATGCGACAAGATTGCTTTAGATACGCTTGTCTTTCCTCCTCCAGATCCACCTGTTACTCCGATAATGATTGGTCTATTTTGCATTGTAGCCTCCTTGTTTTTTCCCTTGTCTATTTTACCATATTTTTGATAAATTTTACAGATGGAGTTTTCTACAAAATAGAAGAAAAAATCCTCATAGCTAGAAGCTACAAGGATTTGTAATTGATTAATCGAAGTTAACGTATTCTTTAGAAAGTTCAAGAACTTCTTCCATTGTTGAACATTCAGTAAGAGCACGGTTAGCGTATTCTTGCATTTTAGCAGTGTCAAGTTTCTTCATCAAGCTACGTGTACGAAGTACAGATGTTGCTGACATAGAGAACTCATCCAAGCCCATTCCGACAAGAAGTGGAACAGCAGTTTGGTCACCAGCCATTTCACCACACATACCAGCCCATTTACCTTCAGCGTGAGCTGCTTTGATAACGTTATTGATCAAACGAAGGATTGATGGGTTGTATGGTTGGTAAAGGTATGAAACTTGTTCGTTCATACGGTCTGCCGCCATTGTGTATTGGATCAAATCGTTTGTACCAATTGAGAAGAAATCAACTTCTTTTGCAAATTGGTCTGCAAGCATAGCTGCTGCAGGAATTTCGATCATGATACCAACTTGGATGTCATCCGCAACTGCAACACCTTCAGCAAGAAGGTTAGCTTTTTCTTCATCGAAGACTGCTTTAGCTGCACGGAATTCTTTCAAAAGCGCAACCATCGGGAACATGATACGCAATTGACCATGTACAGAAGCACGAAGAAGTGCACGGATTTGAGTGCGGAACATTGCGTCTCCAGTTTCAGAGATAGAGATACGAAGAGCACGGAATCCAAGGAATGGGTTCATTTCATGAGGCATATCGAAGTAAGGAAGTTCCTTGTCACCACCGATATCCATTGTACGGACAACAACTGGTTTACCGTTCATTCCTTCAAGAACAGCCTTATATGCTTCATACTGCTCGTCTTCAGTTGGGAAGTCTTGAGAATCCATGTACAAGAACTCTGTACGGTAAAGACCGACAGCTTCTGCACCGTTATCATTAACACCTTCAACGTCTTTCGGAGTACCAATGTTTGCAGCCAATTCGAAGTGTTTACCGTCAGCAGTAACTGTTTGAGCATCCTTCAAGAGTGCCCACTCAGCTTTTTGTTGAGCGTAAGCTTCACCAGCTGCTTTAAATTCAGCTGCTTGTTCTTCAGTAGGGTTGATAATCACTTCACCTGTAATACCATTAACAGCAAGTAGGTCACCATCTTTAACGATTTCAGTGATATTGTTTGTACCCAAAACTGCAGCGATTTCAAGTGTACGAGCCATGATAGCTGAGTGACTTGTACGACCACCAATGTTTGTTACAAAAGCTTTAACAAAGTTTTTGTCCAATTGAGCTGTATCAGATGGAGTCAAGTCGTGAGCAATCACGATTACTTCTTCATTGATAGAAGCTGGGTTTGGCAATTTTTTACCAAGGAGGTTAGCCAATACACGTTTTGTTACGTCGCGGATATCCGCTGCACGTTCTTGCATGTATGGGTTGTCTTCCATGCCTTCAAAGATTGTGATAAACATGTCTGTAACTTCTTTCAGACCTGCTTCTGCATTCACTTTCTTAGCACGGATAGTTTCTTTGATTTGACCGATCAATTCAGGGTCAGCAAGAACCATCAAGTGAGCGTCAAATACTTGTGCCGCTTCTTCACCAAGCGTACCTACAGCCTTCTCGCGGATAAGAGAAAGCTCGTTTTGAGAAGCTTCAAGAGCAACATCCAAACGAGCCTCTTCTGCATTTGTATCTTCGACTGTAACAGTCTCGAATGATAAATCCGGTTGAACGAGTAGATATGCTTTTGCAACTGCAACACCGTCAGATGCTGCGATTCCTTTAAGCATTTCTGTCATTTCCTTATGCCAATCCTTCTTTTTCCATTGTTTCTGAGATTGCAGCGATAGCGTCATCAGCGTCTGCACCTTCAGCAGTGATTGTAACGTCAGCACCTTGACCAACACCAAGGCTCATTACACCCATGATAGATTTAAGGTTAACTGATTTACCTTTGTACTCAAGAGTGATATCTGAAGCAAATTTGCTAGCTGTTTGTACCAACAATGTTGCTGGACGTGCGTGAATACCTGTTTCTGCCACTACGTGGAAATCTTTAGAAGCCATAGTTTGACTCTCCTTTAATAGTTTTCTTGTTGAGTTACATATCTGATAACCCTTACAATTTAGTATTATATCACCTTCATTGATATTTTTCAAGTATTTTATGGACTTTCTTCAATTTCCTTTCAGATAACTTGCTGAAAATCTTCTATTAAATTTAGCAAAACACAGTATGTAGTTTTTGTCGAGACACCTATAATGAAATCATTGCTTTTTCTGTAATTATTTTTTAATGCTACACTATATATTGTGTTTGTTAGTAAAATCAGTAAAATAAGTACACAAGATTTAGTTTTAGAAAGTTGACAAAGTTTTTTTTTCTGATATACTAAGAAAGTAATAATTTTTTAAAGAGGAGTTACAGAAATGGTAACCGTATATTCTAAAAACAACTGTGTCCAATGTAAAATGACGAAACGTTTTTTAGACAGTAATAATGTTGAATATAAAGAAATCAATCTTGATGAACAACCTGAATACATTGATCAAGTAAAAGAGCTCGGCTTTAGTGCTGCTCCTATTATTCAGACACCAACAGAAGTTTTCTCTGGTTTCCAACCAGGTAAACTCAAACAACTTGCTTAAGAACCAGGACAAAAGCTTCTATGTCTACCTTAGAAGCCTTTCTTTTGTAATTAGATAAAGGATTTTTTATGGGATTAAAACAACTTGAAGATGTGACTTACTTCCGTCTTAATAATGAAATTAACCGTCCTGTTAATGGACAAATTATGCTTCACAAAGACAAGGAAGCTTTAGAAGCCTTCTTTAAAGAAAATGTTGTACCTAACACAATGGTTTTTGACTCAATAACGGATAAAATCAACTTCCTCATTGAGCATAACTACATTGAGACAGCATTTATCAAGAAATACCGTCCAGAATTTTTGGAAGAACTGCATCAATTTATCAAGGATCAGAACTTCCAATTTAAGTCTTTCATGGCTGCCTATAAATTCTATAATCAGTATGCTCTGAAAACTAATGACGGAGAGTACTATCTTGAAAGCATGGAAGACCGTGTCTTCTTTAATGCCCTTTACTTCGCGGATGGTGATGAAGCGATTGCTATTGATATCGCTAATGAAATCATCCACCAACGTTATCAACCTGCTACTCCTTCTTTCTTGAATGCAGGTCGTGCACGTCGTGGTGAATTGGTATCTTGCTTCTTGATTCAGGTAACAGATGATATGAACTCTATCGGACGTTCTATCAACTCTGCTCTTCAACTTTCACGTATTGGTGGTGGTGTGGGAATTTCCCTCAGCAACCTTCGTGAAGCTGGAGCTCCTATTAAAGGCTATGAGGGTGCTGCTTCTGGTGTCGTACCAGTTATGAAGCTTTTCGAAGACAGCTTCTCTTACTCTAACCAACTCGGTCAACGTCAAGGTGCTGGGGTTGTTTACCTCAATGTCTTTCACCCAGATATCATCGCCTTCCTTTCAACTAAGAAGGAAAACGCCGATGAAAAAGTGCGTGTCAAGACTCTTTCACTTGGTGTTGTGGTTCCAGATAAATTCTACGAATTGGCTCGTAAAAATGAAGAAATGTACCTCTTCAGTCCTTACTCTGTAGAGCTTGAATACGGCGTGCCATTTAACTACATCGATATCACAGAAAAATACGATGAGCTAGTTGCAAATCCAAACATCCGTAAGACAAAAATCAAAGCGCGTGATTTGGAAACTGAAATTTCTAAATTGCAACAAGAATCTGGCTATCCTTATGTAGTAAACATCGATACTGCTAACCGTGCAAATCCTGTCGATGGTAAGATTATCATGAGTAACTTGTGTTCAGAGATTCTTCAAGTCCAAGAACCAAGTCTTATCAACGATGCTCAAGAATTCCTTAAAATGGGGACTGATGTCTCATGTAACCTTGGTTCAACAAACGTGGTCAACATGATGACTTCACCTGACTTTGGTCGCTCTATCCGTGCAATGGTACGTGCTTTGACTTTTGTTACAGATAGTTCACACATCGTAGCTGTTCCTACTATCGACCATGGAAATAGCCAAGCTCACACCTTTGGGCTTGGTGCTATGGGACTTCACAGCTACCTTGCCCAACAACTGATTGAGTATGGATCCCCTGAGTCTGTTGAGTTTACAAGCATTTACTTTATGCTTATGAACTACTGGACCTTGGTAGAATCTAATAACATCGCGCGTGAACGTGGTGTTACCTTCCACAACTTTGAGAAATCAGACTATGCTAACGGAAGCTACTTTGATAAGTATTTGACTGGAGAATTTCTTCCGAAATCAGACCGTGTTAAAGAACTCTTCAAAGATATCTTTATCCCTACTGCTGCTGACTGGGCTGAACTTCGTGATAAAGTTAAAGCAGATGGACTTTACCACCAAAATCGCCTTGCTGTAGCGCCAAATGGTTCGATCAGCTACATCAACGATGTTTCTGCTTCTATCCACCCAATTACGCAACGTATCGAAGAACGTCAAGAGAAGAAAATTGGTAAGATCTACTACCCTGCTGCTGGATTGTCAACAGAAACCATCCCTTACTATACTTCTGCTTACGACATGGATATGCGTAAGGTCATCGATGTGTACGCAGCTGCAACTGAGCATGTAGACCAAGGACTTTCACTCACTCTCTTCATGCGTAGTGATATTCCGACTGGACTTTACGAATGGAAAAAAGAAAACAAACAAACGACACGTGACTTGTCTATCCTTCGTAACTATGCCTTCAACAAAGGTATCAAGTCTATCTACTACGTCCGTACCTTTACCGATGATGGTGGAGAAGTCGGTGCTAACCAATGTGAGAGCTGTGTGATTTAATCTTTGCTTGAGGAAACTACATTTTCTCAGATAAGTATTCATTTACCGAGCTAAACTAAACTGGAATAAGCATCTATACTATGGAAAAACAAAAAAGTCGGGCTTCCGACTTTTTGTGCGAAACTCCTCTAGGATTATGATAAAATAGAGATAATTGTGAGTTCGCAATACTAAACACAGAAAGAGATTTCAAATGGAAACTTACTACAAAGCCATTAACTGGAATGCCATCGAAGATGTCATCGACAAATCAACTTGGGAAAAACTGACGGAGCAATTCTGGCTTGATACACGTATTCCCTTGTCAAATGACCTAGATGACTGGAGAAAGCTTTCTAACAAGGAAAAAGACCTTGTTGGTAAAGTTTTTGGAGGTTTGACCCTTCTTGATACCATGCAATCAGAAACTGGTGTTCAAGCCCTTCGTGCTGATATTCGTACGCCTCACGAGGAAGCTGTTTTCAATAACATCCAATTTATGGAATCTGTCCATGCAAAATCTTATTCATCAATCTTTTCTACCTTGAATACAAAGGCTGAGATTGATGAAATTTTCGAATGGACTGATACCAATCCTTACCTACAAAAGAAGGCTGAGATCGTCAACGAAATCTACCTAAACGGAACTCCTCTTGAGAAGAAAGTAGCTAGTGTTTTCCTTGAAACCTTCCTTTTCTACTCTGGTTTCTTTACACCACTCTACTATCTTGGAAACAACAAGTTGGCCAACGTAGCAGAAATTATCAAATTGATTATTCGTGATGAATCAGTTCATGGAACCTACATCGGCTACAAATTCCAACTTGGTTTCAATGAATTGCCAGAAGATGAGCAAGAAAAACTCAAAGAATGGATGTACGATCTCCTTTATACTCTTTATGAGAACGAGGAAGGATATACTGAAAGCCTATACGACGGAGTTGGATGGACTGAAGAAGTTAAAATCTTCCTTCGTTACAATGCTAATAAGGCCCTTATGAACTTGGGGCAAGATCCTCTCTTCCCTGACTCAGCTGACGATGTCAACCCTATCGTTATGAATGGTATTTCAACTGGTACATCAAACCACGACTTCTTCTCTCAAGTTGGTAATGGTTATCTACTTGGTGAAGTTGAAGCTATGCAAGATGATGACTATAACTATGGTCTAGATTAATACAAGACTTTACGAAAACATCTGACTTTGTTTAAAAACTCAGATGTTTTTTTGTTTTTGTTTATTTTTGTTCTTTACATTGATTGATTTTCCAGTTTATGGTATTATAGTAATAGATATGGAGGTGATCCGATGCTTAAGCAAGAAAAACTAGATACTATTTTAGAAATTGTTAATACAAAAGGGACTATCACTGTTAAAGAGATTATGAATCGCCTTGATATTTCCGATATGACAGCTAGACGATATTTACAAGAGTTAGCGGATAAGGATTTGCTGGTTCGAGTTCATGGTGGAGCTGAAAAACTTCGAACAGGTTCTTTGTTAAACAATGAGCGTTCTAACGTTGAAAAACAAGGACTACAAACAGCAGAAAAGCAAGAAATTGCTCGCTTTGCTAGTCACTTAGTTGAAGAAAGAGAAACTATTTTTATCGGTCCAGGTACTACGTTAGAGTTCTTTGCGCGTGAGCTTTCTATCGATAACATCCGTGTTGTTACCAATAGTTTGCCTGTATTTCTCATTCTAAACGAGCGTAAGTTGACTGATCTAATTCTAATCGGTGGTAATTATCGTTCAATTACTGGAGCATTTGTAGGCACTCTAACCCTCCAAGATATTTCCAATTTGCAATTTTCAAAAGCCTTCGTTAGTTGTAATGGTATCAAGGATCACGCTATCGCTACTTTTAGTGAAGACGAAGGAGAAGCTCAGAAATTAGCACTGGAAAACGCCAATAAAAAGTATCTCCTCGCTGACCATAGCAAATTTGATAAGTTTGATTTCTTTACATTTTACAACATTTCAGATATCGATACTATTATCACTGATTCTAAATTAAGTGACGAAACACTCCTATCCCTATCTAAACAAACTAAAATTATCAAGTCTAAACCTTAAACTCTACAACTAGTCATAGAATCTAGTAACTGCTACTAATTCAATGGCTAGTTTTTTATTTTATATTAAGCGTGCAATCTAAAATATTTCAATTATTTTTCAAAATCTATGATTTCTGTATTTTTAATTTAATAGATTCCTCGAATCTGTCTTTTTATATTCCATTTCACGAAGTCCTCCTTTTTAGTTTATTATAACAGTTACTTGTATTTTCTATCATTTTCCTTGCTTTTTTGATATAATAAATTCAGAATGATTCTTCAAAGGAGGCATCTATGCGTTTTAATCAATTCAGTTACTATCCTGTAAGCCAGCAAGAAGCTTTACAGGAATTATCCAACCTTGGGTTCAAGCTTGATCCAACAGATTCAGCTAAGGAACAGTTTGAAGCTTTTGTTAGAACTTATTTTTTCAATTATAAAAATACGGATTATCCCCTCACAACTTTAGCGGTTGACAAAGAAACTGATCTACTCACTTTCTTCAATTCTGATCGTGAATTAACTTCAGAAATTTTCTATACTGTTACCTTTCAGTTGCTTGGTTTCAACTACTTAATAGACTTTGAAGATGGTCTAGCTTTTCATAAAGAAACGGCATTCCCTATTGTATACGGAGATTTGATTGACAATCTCTATCAACTCCTTAACACGCGCACTAAAAAGGGAAATACCTTGATTGATCAGCTAGTTAGTGATGGTCTTATCCCTGAGGACAATGATTACCACTACTTCAATGGAAAGAGTTTGGCTACTTTCTCAACTAACAATGTTATTCGTGAAGTTGTTTATGTAGAAACTCGTATTGATTCTGATAATGATGGTCTACCTGATTTAGTCAAGGTTAGCATCATCCGTCCGACTTACAATGGCAAAATTCCAGCAGTCATGACTGCAAGTCCTTACCATCAAGGAACCAATGATAAAGCAAGCGATAAAGCTCTTTACAAAATGGAAGGGGAGTTAGCAGTCAAAGAACCTCACGAGATTGGCTTAGAAGAACCAAGGATTAGTTTTGTTGAGCCAGTTGGCCAAGCAGACCTCGTTTCAGAAGCCGAAGAAAAACTGACTCATATCAATAGCAGCTACACACTTAACGACTACTTCCTTCCAAGAGGATTTGCAAATATCTACGTATCTGGTCTTGGTACAAAGGATTCTCAAGGTCAGATGATTAATGGTGACTACCGACAAGTTGAAGCCTATAAAAATGTCATTGATTGGCTCAATGGTCGTTGTCGTGCCTTTACAGACCATAGTCGTGAACGTCAAGTCAAGGCTGACTGGTCCAATGGTAAAGTCGCCACTACTGGTCTTTCTTATCTAGGAACAATGTCTAATGGTCTTGCTAGCACAGGAGTGGATGGTTTAGAGGTCATCATTGTTGAAGCCGGTATTTCTTCTTGGTACAACTATTACCGAGAAAATGGTCTGGTAACAAGCCCTGGTGGCTATCCAGGGGAGGACTTCGATTCATTAGATGAATTAACTTATTCTCGTAATCTCTTAGCTGGTGACTATATTCGTGGAAACGAGGCTCATAAAGATTCTATAGAAGAACTGAAGAAAAATTTAGACCGTAAAACTGGAGATTATAACCAATTTTGGCATGACCGCAACTACCTACTCAATGCCCAAAAGGTTAAGGCTGAAGTTGTCTTTACCCACGGTTCACAAGACTGGAATGTAAAACCACTTCATGTCTATCAAATGTTCAATGCTCTTCCAAGCAATATTAAAAAACATCTCTTTTACCATAACGGCGCCCATGTTTATATGAACAACTGGCAGTCTATTGATTTCCGTGAATCCATGAATACTCTTTTGACGCAGAAATTATTGGAGCAAGAAACTGACTACCAACTTCCAAGAGTCGTTTGGCAAGACAATACTGCTCCTCAAACCTGGCTGTCACTTGAAGATTTTGGAAATCAAAGTGACCATAAAGCTTTCTCTTTAGGTACTGAAGAAGCTGTCATTGAAAATCATTACCAAGATTCTGACTTCGAACGATTTGGAAAGACCTACCAAACCTTTAATAATGAATTGTATCAAGGTAAGGTGAATCAGATTACCATTGATCTTCCAGTGACTGAAGATCTTCATATCAATGGTCGTGTTAAACTAAACCTTCGTCTCAAGTCAAGTACTAATAAAGGTCTTCTCTCTGCCCAATTTCTCGAACTTGGTCAAAAGAAATACCTACAACCATATCCAGGAGTTTTGGCTGCTCGTACTATTGATAATGGTCGTTACCACATGCTGGAAAACCTTTGCGAACTACCATTTAGCCTAAATGCACAGCGTGTTATCACCAAAGGCTATCTCAATCTTCAAAATCGTCATGGTTTATTGAAAATCGAAGAGATCAAGCCAGATGAATGGATGGAATTCCAATTTGAACTCCAACCAACTATTTACAAACTAAAAGAAGGCGATACAGTACGTCTCGTTCTTTACACAACAGACTTTGAGATTACTGTACGTGACAATACAGACTATCACTTGACTGTCGACCTTGCACAGTCCAATCTTGAGATACCTTTTAAAAGGGAGGTAACTGTAGATGAACAAAGCCGAGCAAAGACACCAGCTCATCCGAGCCCTAATCACTAAACAAAAAATTCATACCCAAACTGAATTACAAGAACTACTGATTGAAAACGGAGTACAGGTCACACAAGCAACACTTTCAAGAGACATCAATCTGATGAATCTTTCTAAGATTCGTGAAGGTGAACACTCCTATTATTCAATCAACACTGACTCTACATCCAAGTGGGAAAAACGCCTAGAAGTGTATATGGAGGAAGCCCTCTACATGATGCATCCTGTTCAACACCAGGTTGTCATCAAAACCTATCCAGGTTTGGCGCAATCCTTTGGATCCATCTTAGATGCCCTAAACTTCCCTGAAGTTGTGGCTACCATCTGTGGCAATGATGTCTGTTTGGTTATCTGCGAGGATAAAGAACAAGCTCAATCTTGCTTTGAACGCCTCAAACAATTTGCACCACCTCTATTTTTTGATCGGTAACAAAATCCCGTGATGACTATCATCACGGGATTATTTTATGATTTGCTATTTTCAGCTTGCTTTTTAGTTCTTGCTAGTCTCAAAGCACGATTTGGATTGAGGCGATTAAACAGTTCTTCTAACTTCTTCTCATTCCAGACGTCTGCTGCAGAAACAAAATTTCCATCAGCATCTCGGAAAGATATCGGTTTATCTCCCATAGCTATCTCCTAGTCTACAAACTCAAACTCAAATTTGCCGATACGAACTAGATCTCCATCCTTGGCACCACGGGCACGGAGAGCTTCATCAACTCCCATACCGCGCAACTGACGAGCAAACTTCATGACAGACTCATCACGATCAAAGTTAGTCATGTTAAAGAGTTTAATGAGTTTTTCACCTGAAAGTACCCAAGTTGCATCGTCATCACGACTAATTTCAAATGGTTTTTCTTCTTCGTCAAAGCCATAATAAACTTCTTCTTCCATTTCTGACTCATCATAAAGAAGGAATTCTGGTGTCTTATCAAGAAGCTCGGCTGTTGCATCAAGTAAAGGTGCAAGACCTTGCTTAGTCAAACCTGAGATTGGGAAGATGGCTGGTAAGTCCTCGAACTCATCATAGTTAGCTGCCAATTTTTTCTTGAATTCTTCAAGGTTTTCTTTGCTTTCTGGCATATCCATCTTATTAGCAACAATGATTTGGGGACGTTCCATAAGACGAAGGTTGTAAGATTCCAACTCTTTGTTAATAGCTAGATAATCTTCGTAAGGATCACGTCCTTCACTGGCTGACATATCGATGATGTGAAGGATAACGCGAGTACGCTCAATATGGCGAAGGAACTGAGTCCCCAAGCCCACACCTTGACTAGCGCCTTCGATCAAACCAGGGAGGTCTGCCACTGCAAAGGACTCACCTGATTGGGTACGGACCATACCAAGATTTGGAACGATTGTTGTAAAGTGGTAGGCACCAATTTTAGGTTTTGCAGAGGTAATCACACTGAGTAGAGTTGATTTACCAACTGAAGGGAAGCCAACCAAACCAACATCCGCAAGGATTTTAAGTTCTAACTGTAACTCACGTTCCTGACCAGGTTCTCCATTTTCTGAGATTTCAGGTGCAGGATTTTTTGGTGTCGCAAAACGGATATTCCCACGACCACCTCGACCACCGTGAGCAACGATAAACTCTTGGCCGTGCTCAATCAAGTCAGTGATAACTTTTCCAGTTTCTGCATCACGCACAGTTGTACCTTGAGGTACTCGGACAATCAAGTCTTCTGCACCGCGTCCGTGCATTCCTTTAGTCATTCCTTTTTCACCTGACTGGGCTTTAAAATGACGATTGTAACGGAAATCCATAAGGGTACGTAAACCTTCATCTACAACGAAAACAACGTTACCACCACGGCCACCGTCACCACCCCATGGTCCTCCATTAGGGACATATTTTTCACGGCGAAAGGCAACCATCCCATCACCGCCATTTCCAGCCTTGACCTTAATCTTGGCTGTATCTAAAAACATACTCATATTCTTTTCTCACTTTAAAAAGGGCTGGGAAATCCCAGTCACCAACTATTACTACTTGCTAGAAAATCTAGCATTTTAAAATCTGCTAAATACACCGATGGCTGTAGCAAAGATACCTGCTAAGGTTACGAACAACATAATCAAAACGACGAATAGTGTCAATTTCTCAAAAAATGTTTTTTTACGTTTTCCATTATCACCAAATGCCATTATTTTCTCCTTTTCTAAAATTCCCTATTTTTAATACTCTTCCGAGACTGGAGCAATTGCCCACAAGATTAAGTAAGCAATAAGTCCGCTACCATAACAAAAAGCTAGAACTCCCCAGATCACACGTACGATTGTCGGATCAATATCAAAATAATTAGCTAAACCAGCGCATACTCCACCAATTTTTTGATCTCGACTGCTTCTCATAAATTTCTTTTTCATTTCTTCATTTCCTTTCTTCGAAGACCTTAGTCATTCCAATAATCTCTCAAATCATTCAACTGTTTCTTGGATGCTTTTAACATTCGTTTAGAACTTTTGACTGGAACTGAAACTGCCTGCTGTGGCAAGTAAAATACTGTCTTTAAAATCCGTTGTGTCATCGGCTCATCACGAGTTAATTCTTTTTCAAAATTGTTTGAGATGATAGCATCCAAATAAAACTCATGGACTCTCTTAGCAAAATTCTCAGCTGAAATTTCATATAATTTTTCAGCCAAAAGTTTTTCATCCATCTTTGGAGTTGCAATTAAAGCTTCTAAAATAGCCCCTGCTAAATCTCTCTCTTCATAATAAAGAGTTCCAAACATCTTATCGCTAATCAAATTATCTAGATAAGGATTTCCATGAGCTATTACCGGAGTCTTACTTGCAAGACTTTCAAGATAGGTCAAGCCTTGCGTCTCACTAGTTGAAGCTGAAATGAAGAAATCAGCCGCCTTATAGTAAAGTGCTGTCTCGCTTGGAGCGATCATACCTGTAAAGATAACAGAATCCTGAATCTGCAAATCTTCTGCTTGCTCCTTGAGGTTTTCCAGATAAGGTCCATCTCCAGCAACGACTAATTTAACATTTTGCTCTTCTTTTAGAACATCTGGAAGTGCTGCCAAAACAGCTTGAATGTTCTTTTCGTAAGACACCCGGGAAAGACTAAGAAGCATCTTTTCATCTTTCTTAATGCCTAATTTATCACGTAAGTCTACGATATGTTCTGGTTCAATCTCAGGTCGTTCAAACTTGGCTAGCTCAATCCCTGTAGGAATAACTCGTTTTTCTACTTTGACCTTATAATCTGATAGGAGGTCTCGCACAATTTCACTTGGACAAATCACTCCATCAACATCATGAAGAAATCCCCTTACAAGATACTTGACCATGCTAGGACGAATTAACAAGCCCTTAGCAATGTAGTGAACATAGTCTTCATACTGGGTATGATAGGTGTGAATGACTGGAATCTGCAATTCACGCGCAATCCAAATCCCTAATAAACCAAGAGAAAATTCAGTTTGCGTATGAATAATGTCTAGTTGATACTGTTTAGCAATCTCAAGAGCTTTTGTAAATCCACGATAGGCGAAACGTCGATCCTTAAAGGCAAAGAAAGGAACACTAGGGATACGGATAATCTGCCAGTCTTCATAACGATTGACATCCTTATCGGTTGTCGTGAAGATAAAGACTGCATGTCCTTGCTTTTCAAGCTCTGTTTTTAAGGTTCGAATACTGGTTGCAACACCCGAAACCTGTGGGAAATAAGTATCTGTAAATAATCCAATTCGCATATACTACCTCATTTTTTTCCTAAAGCCGCTTGCTCCTGATAGAATTTTAGCCATATTTCTAAAAGATGCTCTTCTGAGTATTCTCTTGAAATAGCCTTGGCCTTTTCTTTCAACGCTTTCAAAGCTTCTGGATGCTCTCTATATTCCATAATAGCTTGTTTCATCTCTTCCACATCGGTGGTTGGTCTGTAATTTCCTTCTAGAATGACCTTGTAAAGTTCTAGATCACGAAGCATAATGGGAGCTTCACAACTTGCTGCCTCTAAAATAGTCATTGGAAAGAGCTCGTTATAGCTAGGAAGTAAGAACAAATCTGCCAAAGCATAGAGTTCTCTCATCCGTTCTGGCTCAACAATTCCAGGGAAAATCAGATTCTCTGGAGGATTATCCATAATCTTTTTATAGCGTTCATAACCATCCGTTATTCCCCCAAAAGAGAAGCCACCAGCCCAAATAAAAGTGATATCCGGTAATTCCTCAGCTAGAGTGATAAAGTCATCTATTCCTTTACGCTTCTGAACCTGACCTGCACCAACGACTACAAACTGATTCTCATCAATTCCCATATCTTTACGAAGTTGCTCAACTTGCTCTATAGGAAGTGAATGCCATTTTTCTTTATTGACAAAGTTAGGAATATAGGTCACTTTTTCACGTGGAATTCCAGCAGCCACTAAATCCTCAATGAAGGTAGGATTGACCACAACCAGATGCTCCATACGGTCATAAAAAGAAAATACATAGCGTTTGACAATCCCCTTTAAGAAGAATGGAATCTTCAAACTACCTTCCAAGGTATCAGGTAAGAAGTGAACATAGCCAATCTTACGACCAGAACGTTTTTTCTGAAAGGTCGAGAGATAATAAGGAAAATCAATCGTATGAAAATGAGTAACATCCGCTTCGATTGGAAGATTTTCTGTTACGATCAGTTGGTCTTTCGCATCTCGTTTTAAAAGCTGTACCAGTTCACGGTAAGCACCAGACACACCTTGGCCCGCCACTTTTTCACTTGAACTTAGCATATTGATGCGTAATTTCTCTTTTTCCATAGTAACCATTATACCATTTTCTTCAAATAAAATCAGCAAATTAAAAGAGAGATAGTATAAAAGCTGGGAATTTCCTGGCGTCAACACTATTTCTCTTTTTATCATTTACTTACTTGATACCTAAAGCAATGCGAGCATAGCGGCTCATTTTTTCAACCGTCCAAGCTGGATACCAAACTAATTTCACATCAACGTTAGTAACCTCTGGAACATCCGTCATAGCATCATAGATTTGGTCGGTTAAAAGATCTGCCAAGGGACAACCCATGGTTGTTAAGGTCATATCAATTTCAGTCTCACCTGTATCGCCATCAAAACGAATCTCGTAGATCAAGCCTAGATTGACGATATCAATTCCCAATTCTGGGTCAATCACTTCTTCTAGGGCTGTCAAAATACGTGTTTTGATGTTTTCAATCTGTTCTTCTGTATAAGCCATTTTCACTCTCCCTCAGATTAATCTTCAATGAAATCACGAAGTGGTTTGCTTCGACTTGGCTGGCGAAGTTTTCTCAAAGCTTTGGCCTCAATCTGACGGATACGTTCACGCGTTACGTTAAAGACTTTACCAACATCCTCCAAGGTACGCATTTTCCCATCATCGAGACCAAAACGGAGACGCAAGACATTCTCTTCACGGTCAGTCAATGTGTCTAACACTTCATCCAACTGTTCACGCAAGACGATACGAGTTGTGTAGTCCACTGGATTTTCAATCACTTCATCCTCGATAAAATCACCAAGGTGGCTGTCATCCTCTTCACCGATTGGTGTTTCAAGAGAAACCGGCTCTTGGGCAATCTTGAGGATTTCACGAACCTTGTCAGGTGTCATATCCATGCGTTCAGCGATTTGTTCAGGAGTTGGATCTTGTCCCAACTCTTGAAGAAGATTACGTTGCTCACGGACAAGCTTGTTAATGGTTTCAACCATGTGTACTGGGATACGGATAGTACGAGCTTGGTCAGCAATGGCACGAGTAATAGCCTGACGAATCCACCAAGTTGCATAAGTTGAGAATTTGAACCCTTTAGAATAGTCAAACTTATCAACGGCCTTCATCAAGCCCATGTTTCCTTCTTGAATCAAGTCAAGGAACTGCATTCCACGTCCAACATAACGTTTAGCGATAGAAACAACCAGACGAAGGTTAGCTTCTGCAAGGCGTTGTTTCGCTTCGATGTCACCTGCTTCAACAGCAAGGGCCAACTCTTTTTCCTCTTCATTTGTAAGCAGAGGCACAACCCCGATTTCCTTCAAATACATACGGACAGGGTCATTGACCTTAGCAGAGGTTGAACCAATCAAATCTTCATCAGTCAACTCTGGTTCTTCCTCAGTGCTCAAAACACGCGCACTTGGATTTCCTTCGTTGTCCGTAATTGAGATACCAGCATCTTGAATGCGTTGCAAAAGATTCTCAATTCCTTCCACATCTAAAGTGAAGGGAATTACGAGGGCGTTATTGATTTCATCATCAGTTGCTGTACCAGTTTTTTTATGATTGCGAATAAATTCCGCTACTTGGACGTCAAAGGTTGTTACTTCTTTTTGTTTTGTTGCCATTCTTACTCCATTCTTCTTTTTTGGGCAATTAAGCGTTCTAGCTCTTCTAATGCGGTGTCTGTATCACCGACATGGCTAGCTTCCTGAACTTTCTTTTTAATTTGCAGATTTTCCTGATTCAAAAGAGCTCTTTTTCTAGACTCTTCCACTTCGGCTAACTCGTTAGGGGACATCTCAGGTGGCAAATCTAAGGCTAGGACTTGATACCAAGCACTCTCCACTTCTCTGGTCTGATGAGACAAATCCTCAGATGAGATACTTCCATTATCAATCAAGAGTCCATACAAGGTCTGAAACTCTGGAGTTTCAAAGATAAAATCCTCTCTTAAGCGATAGTCATTAAGCACCAAGGGATGTTCCATCATTCGGTAGAGGATATGGGCTTCCGCTCTCATCACTGCTGTCAGCTGCTTGGTAACAGACATAGTGACAGGACTCGGACTATAGGTCTCCTTGACCTTCTCCTTTCTCTGTCTGACACGACTTTCATTGACAATATGTTCGACTTGCTGATAGTCAAAAGATGGCAAGTGATCCGTCAAAATGTGAATGTAGGAATTCTGAGCTGTGATAGAGGGTTCCTTGGCGATTAAGGGGGCAATTTTCTCTATAAATTCAATCTGGGCTTGTAGATTTTCACTATTTTCAGGTCTGAAATGATGAATGTAAAACTCAACAGGACTAATGCGTGTATTGGTTAATAGATAAGCCAAGTCTTGAGGAGAGTTTTTCTGCAGATATTCATCCGGATCCATTGCGTCAGGAATCTGGACGACTTGGACAGGTAAATCTTTAAGCTCATCCAAGGCTTTCGCTGTGGCAGCTTGCCCAGCCTTATCTCCGTCATAAGTGACGATAACCTTTTTAGTAAAGCGTTTTAGATGCTCCACATGTTCACTCGTCAGTGCGGTACCCATAGAAGCAACTGCATTTTCAATACCAGCGCGATAAGCCGCAATGACATCCATAAACCCTTCCATCAGGTAGATTTCAGGAGCCTTGCCCGATCCTTTTTTTATCCTCTCCAAATGATATAATTCGTAACTCTTGTTAAAAATTGTCGTCGCTCGACTATTTTTATACTTTCCAGTTTGAGAATCGGTCTCTTGCCAAATTCGACCAGAAAAGGCAATCACCTTTCCTTGATCATTTGAAAGTGGAAACATAATACGATTCTGAAAAGTATCAAAAAATTGATTACTCTCAGATAGGTAAAACAAACCTGAATCCAGCAAGTCATTTTCGCTATAATCATCTGCTAAACGTTGATAGAGATAAGAGCGTTCTGCTGGAGCCAAACCAATCATAAAATGCTTTAGAACATCATCTGTTAAGCCACGTTTATAGAGATAGTTCCTGGCCTTTTCACCCATCTTCGTCGTCATGAGGATGGCATGATAAAACCGAGCAGCCTTGTCATGCATATCATAGAGATTTTGATGGGGTGACCTAGGCTGTACTGAACTTTGAACAGGCGCCGCCATCTGAATTCCAAGTCTCTCAGCTAATATCCTCACCGCATCCGCAAAGGTTACTTGCTGATACTCCTCGATAAACTTAAAAACATCTCCAGAACGACCACATCCAAAGCAATGGTAAAACTGCTTATCCTCGACCACGTTAAAGGAAGGTGTCTTTTCACCATGAAAAGGACAGAGCCCTAAAAAGTTCCGTCCAGATTTTTGTAAGGAAATCACTTCTCCTATGATTTCGACAATATTGGTATTGTTTTTGATCTCTTCGATGAGTCTCTTGTCAACCATAGACAATACCTCCATTTTATCACAGTTTACTCTAACTAGTATAGCTTATTTCTGAAAAAAAGTAAACCATTTCATACACTTTACATGAGACTATTTCATAAGTTTCCAGCTGTCATGAAAAAGTGAATCTTTTGAGCAAACCATTCTAATATTTGAAAGAAAAATAGAAAAAATTAAAGACTATTTCACTTGATTTTCGAGATTATTTTTTAATATCCTGCTAATATACTGACCATCTTTTCTACTGATACAAGCTGTTGCATAAGTCAATGGTGCTTTGTATACCTCTCCTCTATAGGATGGATCAGTCAAGACAGGCATTGAATAATAGGCGTTCTTTTTATTTTTAAGATCAATAAACCATTTTCCTCCTAGGTGTTTGCGAAAGGTTTCACCGATATAAACGGTCAAATAATCCAACATCTTGCGGTCTGCTATCAAAGCATGGTGGTCTTCGTAGTGAGCTAAGATCCAAGCCTCCAAATCATCCAAGGACTGCATACTATAGTCTAAATTTAGCCCTTCTTTCTCCGCAAAATCCCTTGTGAAATAGTCCATCTTAAATCCAATCTGAAAAATCCATTCCTGAAAATCTTCTTGTGTGTATGCCATTGTTCTACCTCCTCTACTATTTAATATTTAATTCTTATATGGATTATACTATAAAAAGCATCAAGTGAAAAGATGAAGAAAATATATATAGCAGATTGAACTTAGAATAGTACACTACAAATTCTAAAACATTTTTAGAAATTGATTTGACTTTCCTAATCTCTTTGTTCATATCTTATTTCAATCAACTATATTTTTCTAATAACTTTTTTATAACAAAAAGACTTAGAAATAGGATTCCCACTTCTAAGTTTTTAATGATAGATGTTTTAAAAATTATCTACTCAAACAACTGATAGTAATCAGAAATTTTCATCTTAGCTTTTTCATCCTTATTCAAATCTTGGATGATTCGGCCTTCTTTCATAACAATCAAACGATTTCCGTACTTGAGGGCATCCTCCATATGATGGGTAATCATAAGCGCAGTCAGCTTGTCCTTGCTGACAAAGTCATCTGTCAACTCCATCAAGGCCACACTTGTTTTAGGGTCAAGAGCTGCTGTGTGTTCATCCAACAACAGAAGTTCCGGACGTTTTAGCGTTGCCATCAAGAGACTTAAGGCCTGTCTTTGTCCACCTGACAAGAATTCAATGGGTGTATCCAAGTGTTTTTCTATACCATTTCCAACCTTCTCAATAGTTGCTTGAAATTCTTCCTTGTAAGCTGAGAGTCTTCTTGGAAATAGACCACGTTTTTCTCCACGAAACTTTGCAATCAAGAGGTTTTCTGCAACGGTCATACGAGGGGCAGTTCCCATCTTAGGATCCTGAAAGACTCGAGAAAGGTACTTGGCACGTTTTTCAGGGCTAAAATGAGTCACATCCTCACCCATAATACGAATGCTACCACTGGTTAAAGGCAAAGTTCCTGCGATGCTATTAAAGAGGGTTGACTTGCCTGCACCATTTCCACCCAGGATTGTGATGAAGTCATGTTCGTAAATATCAAGAGAAACATCGTTTAGGATAATTTTCTCCTCGTCAAAGCCATTTGTCACAATTTTTGTGGCATTTCTTAATTTTACAATTGCTGTCATTTGCTTAACTTGACTCCTTTCAAGTATTTATCCTTAAGTGTTGGAATTACAAGACAAGTTGCTAGGATAAGAGCACTGTACAAACGGAGGTAGCTAGTATTAAAGCCGAGAGCAATAACGCCCCATACCAAGAATTGATAACTGATGGAACCAACTACAATGGTAACCAAACGTTCTGCTAGGGTAAGACTCTTGAACAGAACTTCACCGATAATCAAACTTGCAAGACCAACAACGATAACACCGATACCACGAGAAACATCCGCGTAACCTTCTTGTTGGGCAATTAAGGCACCAGCAAGGGCGATAACACCATTTGACAAGACCAAGCCCATGAGCTCCATACGGCCTGTATTGATACCAAAACTACGAGCCATATCTGGATTATCTCCTGTTGCGATATAAGCTTGTCCCAATTTAGTATCTAGGAAGAAAAGCATGAGAAGGATAACCAAAGTCACAAAAATCAAACCTGTCAGTAATTGATTAATCTCAGATGAAAATGGAAGAACATCTTGGATTTGCTTGGTATTTAAAAGTCCAAGGTTAGCCCGTCCCATAATCATGAGCATGATAGAATGGCAAGAAGTCATGACCAGAATTCCAGACAAGAGTGTTGGAATCTTTCCTTTAGTGTAAAGAAGACCAGTCGCTAAACCAGCAAGACAGCCTGCTCCAACAGCTACTAAGGTAGCAAGAAAAGGATTAACGCCTTGAGTAATCAGTGTTACTGCAACTGCTCCTCCTAGTGGGAAGGAACCCTCAGTTGTCATATCTGGAAAGTTCAGAATTCGAAAGGTCATAAAAATTCCCAAGCCCAGGATAGCCCAGACCAATCCCTGTGAAATAATCGATATTATCATGTTACATTCATTTCCTTCTTTTAAAAATTGGAGGAGATGTCTCCAACTCCTCCTACATTCTTATTCAATTACTTGACCAGCTTCTTTGAGAACTGATTCAGGAATTGTGATTCCAAGTTCTTGAGAGACTTTTTTATTAATAACTGATTTACCAGTTGAGAAGACATTAACTGGTGTATCTGCAGGTTTTTCCCCCTTCAAGACTTTGGCAATCATCTTACCGGTAGCAACACCAAGATCGTGTTGGTCCACAACGACTGATGCCAAACCACCTGCTTCTACCATGGCAGTCGCACTTGGGTAGATTGGTTTTTTAGCTGTTTGGTTGCTTGATACTACAGTTGAGAACGCAGATGCGATTGTGTTGTCAATTGGAATCCAGATTGCATCTACTTTACCAGTCATAACATTAACTGTTGAAGCAATTTCGTTCGTTGAAGGAACTGCAAATGTTTCTACTTTCAAACCAGCTTTTTCAGCATAAGTTTTGAATTCTTCAACTTGTGATTTTGAGTTATCTTCACTACTTGAGTAAAGAGCTCCAACCGTCTTGACATCAGGAGTCAATGTCTTGATCAATTCAACCTGTTGTTGAGCAGGGTTGTGGTCAGACACCCCAGTGATGTTCCCACCTGGTTTTTCCAAGTTTTGTACAAGGTTAGCTCCAGCTGGGTCTGTAATAGCTGCCATGATAACAGGAAGGTCTTTTGTTGCACTTGCGAGACCTTGAGCTGCAGGTGTTGCAATTCCGACAACTACATCGTTTCCGTTTGCGACTAATTGCTTACTCATTGTAGCAACCTTACTTTGGTCACCTTCTGAGTTCATAAAGTCGATTTTAATTTGGTCACCTTTATAGCCTTCTTCAGCAAGTCCATCTTGGATACCTTGGTAAATCAAATCGAGTGATGGGTGGCTGACAAACTGTAGAACACCAACCTTAGCAGTTTTATTTGCTGTCTCAGCTTTAGTTTCCTGCTTCGTTAAGCTAGAATACACCAAGCTTCCTCCAACTACAAGTGCTAATGCTACGATAATACCGAGTAGACGTTTGTTTTTCATAATTTTCTCCTTATTTCTTCTTAACTTATTATTTTTTTATTCAATCACTTATTCAAGCGACGCCATCGTTTGATTTCCATAATTTTTCCTCCCCATAGAAAAAGTCCTCACACAAAAAACTTGTGTGAGGACGTCGATGCGCGGTGCCACCTCAATTATAGGAACTAGTCCTATCGCTCTTACTCGCTAAAACGAGTTGCACTGTAAGGTGTGCTCACCGAATTCTTATGATTTCAAATTCTTAATAACATTCAGCCCAATTTTCATCACTTCCATCTATCTGTTTCCACCAACCACAGACTCTCTAAAAAATTTCAATGATTACTTTCTGAATGCTTAAATTATATCATTTTACTAAAACTTGTCAAGGGTTTTCATAAAATATTTTTAAAAAAATGTAAAATCAGAGAGAGTAAGTTAATCATATGCCTGTGGGAATTGGCTTAACAATGTAACATTACAAAAATCTATATAAATTTGCAAATTATTTTAACCAAATATGAAACATATCTTCATCAACTATTTTTTCAAGAATGATAGTATTTTCATTTATATCATATGCAATCAATTTATTACCTGCTAAAACTAATAAAATATTATCTTCGAGAAGCTTAATATCTTTTATGTAGTCTGTTTCAGCTGAAAATCCAAATTGAGATAGATTGATAAAGGTTGATTTATGACTAGTTACATCAAATAGACTGAAAGCAATTTTTCCTGAATCATTACTCTCATGCTCAATTGCTAACAAATTTTCTCCTAATTCAATAATGTTAACTGGACCAATTTCATCTAAATCAAAAAATTCCTTAAGTCCTGATTCCATATCATAGTGAAAAACTTTCCCCCAAAGTACTTTTTCCTTGGTCGAGTTAATTCGATATCCACCGGAAACTGAATAGAGTTGTTTACCCTTCACAATGCTATCGTCAAAAAAATAAGTCAAGTTAGGATCATCATAGAGAATTTCTTTATTTTCAAACTGTAATTTCTTGTTCTTTAGTGAAAAATGATGTAAGTAGGTTGGGTAATTATCATTACTTTTAACATCTACTCCCAAAAAGTAGATATTATCACCATCGTTTGAAAAATCTGTAGCAAAAACAGAATTTTTGAAAATATATTTATCTACTTCCTTTAAATTTGTATCAAAAACTGCAATAAAACTATCATCTGTATTTGCTTCAGAAGTGAAATAGTAGTCTGGATTTACGCCAGCTGTTGAAAAAGCATAATCAGAGGTCTTATTATAGTGAATCTTTCCAGTTTCAAAATCAACTGATATTATTCTACCTACTACACCTAAGGGTGGACCTTCTTCAGAAAATAGCAAATAACGATTGGAAATTTCTGCACGCTTAACAACTTGATTAATCTGGCCCTTAACTATCTCTATTTTTTCATCAGAAACTTTCTCAAATGAACTATCTTTAAAATTATACCCCTCCACACTGTGATATCCTAATAAATAAAAATCCACATCTGACTGTATAGAAAATTGTTTTGATGATGCAGCAGAATATCTTTGGATAAAAAATAACACTCCCATTAAAATAATAATGGCTACAACAATAACATGACCAACTTTTTGTTTATTATTCATAATCATTTATTCCTATAAACAATAGTGGTCTTAGGATTAGAGACAAATTCTCCAGGGTGTATAGCAATAGCTGATCCTATGTCATTGTCACTTTTATTCAAATCAACCCCAGCAGTATAGTAATAAGCAGCCCAAACTAATTGAGAACAATAAAAACTATTAGTTTGTTTTGCATTCCAAAAATTAGTGTTATACGGTTTATTGACTTGGTTTCCCGCCCACTGGCCAGCATTCCAGTCTTGCTGAACACTTGTAGCGTTTACTCCAACTTGCCAAATAGTGTATGTACTACTTGTCCATTTACCACTTCTAAGTCGAACTTTCTCCGTCACCCCTGGTGCTTCGGCAACAGAATATAGTCTCTGTGGCACTACTATCGCTGCATGCCAACTGTTAATTCTTCGAGTTCCTATACCTTGATCAGTTACACAAATTAGACCGTCTCGCCAACTCCAATCACCTATGCGAGATCTAGAATAGTTTTTTACATCATACCTAACAGGTTCTGACATCCCATTTTCAAGATACTCTTGTGTCCTGCTATCCATACTATCCAAAATACTTTGTTGTTCTGGAGTCAGTTGAATATCATTCCCAATAAACTTATTAGTTTCAATATATAAATCGGTACTTTCATTTGCATAAATAGTTTCAATACTTATGGTTGAAGCTAGGCATAAAAAAGATAAACCACTCAAAATTATAGATTTTCTCATAGAAATTTCTCCTCTTAGAACTCTATTATTAAATTCAATTAAAACAACAAGCAATTCCTAAATACTTTATATTATCCCCTCCATTTTATAACTCTAGTCATCAGCCTAATAGTTATTAAACAACCTATAATAACTATTCTACTAATATAAGCAGATTAATCTTTACATTTACAATTGTAAGCCCTTTCCTCAATATATAGAATAGCATTATATTTATGTTTTGTCAACGAATTTAATCCTCTATTTCGTTTTATATATATTTAGTTGACTAAAAGAAAGCCAAGAAAAATTTTTCGAACATCAATAATTTAAGCGAGGAGAATGCTCATTAGGAAATAGATAAAGTTCTAGTTATAAGGTGAAACAAAACTGTTTGCCTCTCTTGGCTGATCGAAAGAGTAGACATTAAATCATCCCTATGCCTCTTGGGAATAGGGAACTAATGATAATCACAACTGGCTGATTCGTATAGGATTCCCTAAAAGAAAAAAGAAAACGACTCCTAAAGAAGTCGCCTTCATTGTTAATCGGATGAATAACTATCCTAAAAGACACTTGGGCTACAAGTTACGTTAAAAATTGCTATTTGCTATCCAACTTGAACTTGAGACTTAGGCAATCCCTACGTTTTTGGAAAATCTTGCTTGTATCAACCTGAATTACGTAATCCTGTAGCAATTCCGTTGATAGTTGTATGGATTAATCTTTCTTCATCTGAAGATAACTCACCACGACGTTGACGCTTAATCAATTCCAACTGAATATAGTTAAGGATATTGAAATAAGGCATGCGGTAGTTGAGACTGTCTTTCAAATAGGTATTTTCTGCCAAGAGCTCCTCATGGCCTTCAATAGACAAGATAACGTCCTTAGTCAACTGCCATTCATCTAAAATGGTATAGTAAATTGCTTGTACTTCTTCACTTTCACACAGTTTAGCGTATTCAAAGGCAATGTTCATATTTGATTTTGACAAGACCATATCGACGTTGGATAGGAGTGATTGGAAGAATGGCCAATTTTGATACATATCACGAAGATATTCAATATTTTTTGGATCTTGGTCGATAAATTCCTTAAAGCTTGAACCAACTCCATACCAACCTGGGAACATAACACGACTTTGTGACCATGAGAATACCCAAGGAATAGCACGTAAACCACCGATTTCAGTGATCGTTTTACGAGCTGCTGGACGAGAACCAATATTGAAACTTGAGATAGCCTTGATTGGACTCGATTCAAAGAAATAATCATAGAAATGGTCATTTCCAAATACGAGTTCACGATAAATATCGTAGCTACGTTCTACTACTTGATCCATGATGGCTTCATAGCGATTTGACGTATTGGTATCACTCTTCTTCTTGGTAATCATGCGGTTGATAGCTGCTGAAACCAACATTTCAAGGTTATAGTAGGCTGCATCCTTGTTTCCGTATTTGTTTCCGATAACTTCTCCTTGCTCAGTCAAACGGATACGATCCTTGATGGACTTGAGTGGTTGAGAAGCAATGGCATCATAAGTAGGGCCACCACCACGGCCAACGGTACCACCACGACCATGGAAGAAGGTTACTTTGACTCCAAATTCATCACCAATAGCAGTCAATTGTTGTTGGGCCTTATAAAGTGTCCAACAAGATGATAGATAACCACCATCCTTGTTACTATCAGAGTAGCCGAGCATGATTTCTTGGTAATTGTTTTTAGAAGCAATCCATTTCTTAGCAAGTGGTAGAGAGAAATATTTTCTCATAGTTTCTTCAGAATGATCCAAGTCTTCAATCGTCTCAAAGAGTGGTACAATCTGAACACGTGCTTTTTCAGCATCCACCAATCCAACTTCTTTTAGCATGATTGCTAATTCCAGCATATCAGACACGCTGGTTGCGTGAGAGATAATCGTTTGACGAATGACATCTTCTCCTAAACGATCTTTTAATTCACGTGCAGTTTTGAAAATAGCTAATTCTTTTTCGAGAAGTTCAGACTTCTCAGCATGAGTTGCAGACAAGATTCGAGGATCTTCTAATAATTCATGCAATAGCAAGTCGCATTTTTCATCTTCTGATAAATCACTATAGTGGTCATTGATTCCAGCAGATGCCAACAATTCTGCCACACAGGCCTCGTGAACACTTGAGTCTTGACGCATGTCGATGGAAGCTAAGAAGAAACCAAAGACTTCTACAGCTTCTAAAAGTTCTGCAAATTCACCTGTAAGCAAGGACTCTGCCTTGTTTTCAAGTAATGAATCCTTAATAGTATATAGATCTTTTTTGAACTCTTCAACTGTTTCGTAAAATGGTGGACGATCTTCAGCCAGCTCTTGAATAGCTCCTGAAAGTCGATTGCTAATATAGTCAGTAATCACTCCTTGTTGATGCCCTTGAGTACCAAAAAGACGTTCAACAGGATGGCGTTCATCAGCTGACGAGCCAACCACAGACCATTCTTTTAAATTCAAGAGAGTTTGAATCAATTTGGACTGAATCAAATGAAAGGCACGACGATAGGGTTCTTTTTCACGAAAGACGGATGTATCTCCAGACTGAGCAGCCATTTCTTCAACAGCTTGACTTGTTTTTGACAAATTAGTCGATAGAGAGAAGGTGCGATAGAGACTTGAAATCTTGCTGATATAGTAGTTCAAGACTACTTCACTTTGAATGGTAGCAGAACGCATAAGCGTCTCAGCTGTCACAAATGGATTCCCATCACGGTCTCCACCGATCCACATTCCCATAGTAATTGGTTTAGCTTGTTTTAGGTCAATTCCTTGTTCTTTTGCTAGACGCTTGTACTCTAGCATCAAGTTAGGGACAGCCTGTAGGAAGGAACTATTGTAGTACTCCATAACATTGGTGATTTCGTTGGTTACTTTTAGTTTTTTCTCACGAATCATATCTGTCTGCATGATAATCTCAATATAGCGACGAAGATCATTATGCCATTTTTCCTTGTTAATGAGCCCCATTCTCACATCACGATATTTACGCAAAAGAGTATGGATGTGAGTGGTCAAGTCCAACATACTCTTACGTTGTACCTGAGTAGGATGGGCTGTCAAAACTGGCACCACGTTCAAGTGTTCAAGGATTTCAGCAGCGTTTTCTTTTTCAGCCACCATTTTGATTGTTGTAGACAATTTACCGAGATAGTCTTGATCAACATTATTTAGATGGTTAATCTCGTAAGCCAAGTCAACATCTTCTGAGATGTTAATTAAAAGTGGCAAGATAGAGAAGTATCTAGAAATGTAGACCATCTCATCATTTGAAAGACCTGTTACTACTTTATCTAGCCCTTGATAGTCAAGTTTTGACGAAAGTTCCTTCAAGTGCATAATCTTATCAAAGGTTTCAGCAGGAAGCATATTTTGGGTGATATCTTCCAGCATATCTGTCAAGATTTGAACTTCTTCCTGTACGACCGTTTTATTACTATAATTTTCTAACTTTTGAAGAGACATTTTTTTCTCCTTGTTATATTATGTCTTAGAGTTGCGCTTCTAATTCGCGATAGAGTTTGGCACGTTTTTCACTGGCATCAATATTCAACACAAAGGCGATGGCTACTGATAGGACCAAGAGACTGTTTCCCCCTTGCGATAGGAAGGGGAAGGTTACCCCTGTTGAAGGGATCAAGCCTGATATACCGCCAATGTTAACAAATACCTGTATCAGAATCATGCCCCCAATACCGATTGCCACCATTGAGTTGAAAGGATCTCTCGCTCGAATTCCAACCAAAATAATACGAAGAATCAAGAAGAATAGAAGAGCCAAAATAAGACTAGCTCCTACAAATCCAAACTCCTCTATCACAATCGAAAAGACAAAGTCTGTATGGGCTTCTGGTAGATAACCTCGTTTTTCAATGGAATTTCCTAAACCAAGACCAAACCAGCCACCGTTAACCATTGCATAATAAGAATTGGCTAACTGATGCCCAGATCCTGCTAGGTCATTAAAGGGGTTGAAAAAAGCACTGAAACGCTTGGCAACATAACCAAAGACAGGAATCTTTGAGAATTTTTCAACACCGATAAAGCGAATGGCTGTTAAGGAAATCATAGAAACACCAGCTAGTAAGCCCAGAATAGTTGTGAACCACCGATAAGCTATTCCACTGATGGTATACATGAGCAAGGATACTAAAATCAAGATGGTTGCATTTCCAAGGTCAGGGAAGATTGCCAAACTACCTATCATGACCAAGAGGACAAACCGCCAATCATTAAAGGCTCTTGGCAACCACTGATTGAGGGTTAAAATTTGGAAGTCATAAACTGCTATCTCATCTTGTTGTTTTGAAAAACGCTGAGCCAAGTACCAAATGATAATAATCTTTAGATACTCTGCTGGTTGAATCGTGATCGGGCCAACCTTGATCCAGCCATAGGCTCCATTGATTGGACTACCGATTAAACGTGCTAGAGCCAATAATATCAACTCGACAAACATGACGATAAAGAGTAATCGCTCATTTCGCAGAAATCCTAATTTTAATTTATAAATTAAGGCTATTAAGAATAAACTGGCTATCCAGAAAATCCCCTGATTTCGCACTAGTTGTAATGCACTCTTTCCTTCCTGAATGAGGGACGCACTAGTTGTCGAATAAACTACTATCAATCCTAAAACGGATAACAGTAAATAAGGAATCAAAATGGAATAATTCAGCAGGTGCCTTTTACTTATTTTCATATGTCACCTATCTATCGGAAAAATATTTTTATTTTCCCTTATTATTTCTAGTTTTACATGCTATTATACCATTTTTTAGACTAGAAAAAAACTCTTACAGTGAAAACATTCGAATTTTACTCAAAACAGACTCTGGACTAGAATGTCTTGAGTGATCCCCTTATCCGATCTATCGAGCGTTTTAAGTTACTAGGACTTATAAAACTATAATGTTGATATTTTATAAACTTAAAAACTACCTTCCAGATAGAGGAAGGTAGTTCATTACTATCTTAGTTTGAGGCGCTACTGCTGCTGTCAGAAGTTGTTTCGCTTTTGATGTATTGTGTAAAGATATTTTGGAAGGACTGGTCTTTAACTTTAATGTTTGCATCCTGTAATTCTTTACTAATGACACCTTGGACAAAGGTTGCATCATTTTGTTTTTGAGTCAAAATGATTGTTTTAAGTTTTTCTTTGTAGTCATCCAAGTTTGAAGATTTTTCAGACTTCTTAGTTAGTTTCACAATGTAGAAACTACTTGTATAAGCTTGAGTTCCTGGAGCAGTGATAACATCTGAAATTCCGTTAACATCAAGCGCAAAAGCAGCTTTTTTAACCACGTCTGGCAATTCTGTTGATGCAGAGTCAAAGGTAATTTCTCCACCATTTTCTTTAGTCTTTTCATCTGTAGAATTGTCTTTTGCAAGTTGTGCAAAATCAGCTCCAGATTCTTTTGCTTTGGCAAGAACTTCCTTAGCCTTATCTTCACTGTCAAGTTTAATAATTTGAGCCGTTACTTCTGGAGTATACTCTTCAAATGCTTTTTTATAGTTTTCATCTGTTAATTCAGCTTCAGCGGCTTTCTTAACAGCATACTCAACTAATTTACTTGTACGAATTTGAGCTTTACGGCTTTCAGCAGTCATACCTGAACGGGCGAGAATCGTTTGATAGCTATCACCGTATTTCTTTTGTTCTTCTGCAACGGCATCCTCTACTTCTTTATCGCTAACTTCTGAACCATATTGTTTTTCAAAAACTTTTTGAATGGTCATATTCAGCAAGACTTGTTGAGCAGTCGCATTGTTTTTAACTTCTTCAAAGAATTGATGTTCTGTAATCACATCACCCTTCATACTGATCAAGTCTGCTCCTTGAGAGCTATTGGAACAAGCAGCCAAAGTAGCTACTGACAACAAGGTGATGGCTCCTGCCATTAGTTTTTTCTTCATGTTTACTCCTTTTGTTCACTAAATAAAGGTTTACCTTATCTATTTTACCAAATTGTCTTAAAAATATCTGAAATCAATCAATATCAGGCAGTTCTACTTCTGCTTGATTTTTTCTCAGCATGAGAATTCCGTCTCCAAGAGGAACCAAAGTAGCGGTTAATCCTGGATTGTCCAAAGTCGCATCAAAGAGTCGTTGCAAGCCACGATAGATTGTTCGTTGGCCTCGACGTACTTCCATGATATCCTTGGCCACATCACCACCCTGGAAAATATCATCCAAGACTACCACTCCTCCAACTTCCAAATGTTTGAGTATTTCTGGTAGAAAAATGATGTACTTGGACTTGGCAGAATCCATAAATACAAAGTCGTAGGACTCTGTTAAGGTCGAAAGGACATCCACAGCATCGCCTTCTAAAAGGGTAATCTGCTTGCGACTATCAAAGCGAGCAAAATTCTCCTTGGCAAAACCAATCATCTCAGGATTTCGGTCAATAGTGGTGATTTTTGACTTGGGTAAATGTTCTGCCATCAAAAGTGCTGAAAATCCAATCGCCGTACCAATCTCTAAAATATTTTTTGGTTGAATAGTTTCCATAAGGAAACGAAAGTAAGCGACGGTTTCATGAGGAATGATGGGAATATTTTCCTTGCGAGCAAAGTTTTCTAGTTCTTTTAGGGAACCTGTCACCTGCTTTTGTCTGTGGCGCATGAACTCGACAATCTCATGCTTGACAACAGGACGTCGCATGTTATGATTGGCATTTTTACTATAAGACTTTACCATCTGCCTTATGCCAATCCTAATTTTTCAACAAGAGCTTCAAACTCATCCAAACGGCGTTCAAAGACTGCAAAGGCATCGTTGAGGTAATCTTCTTTTTCCATATCAACACCCGCTTTACGCATGATATTGAGTGGATAGTCTGACTTCCCTGCTTTGAGGTAGTCAATATAGCGATCACGATCCTCTTGGCTACCATGAACAATCTTTTCAGCCAAAGCTGAAGCTGCTGCAAAGCCTGTTGAATATTGATAGACATAGTAGTTATAGTAGAAATGCGGGATACGAGCCCACTCGTACTGGATTTGAGGATTGTCTTCCTTGCTCAAGCCATAATATTCTTGGTTCAAGTCAGCATAGAGATTGTTTAGGAACTCACTTGTCAAGACTTCACCATTTTGGTCAGCTTGGTGAATAGCATGTTCAAATTCAGCAAATTGAGTTTGGCGGAAGACTGTTCCACGGAAACCATCTAGGAAGTTGTTGAGAATTGCAAAGCGTGTTGCATCGTCTTGAACTTCTTGCAATAATTTTTCTGTCAGGATGTTTTCATTAGTAGTTGAAGCAATTTCTGCCAAGAAGATTGAGTAATCTCCGTATACATAAGGTTGTGTTTCACGCGTATAGCTAGAATGCATACTGTGCCCTGTCTCATGTACAAGAGTAAAGAGATTATCCAGGTTATCTTGCCAGTTAAGAAGCATGAAGGCGTTGGTATCATAAGAACCGCCAGAATATGCACCTGAACGCTTGCCTTGATTTTCATACACATCAATCCAGCGTTCGCTGAAGGCACGTTTAACACGGCTCAAGTAATCCTCACCAAGAACTGCCAAAGCATCTTCTGCTTTCTTCAAGGCTTCTTCATAAGTAAAGTTGTATTCCACTGAAGACAATGGTGTATAGACATCGTACATTTTGAGGTCTGGAATACCAAGAATTTTTGAGCGAAGAGCCAGATAACGGTGCAATAATGGTAAGTGCTTACGAACAGCAGATACTAGATTGTCATAAACACTTTCTGGCACAAAGTTGGCCGCAAGAGCAGCTTCACGCGCACTCTTGTAATTACGAACCTTAGCACGATAGTTTTGCACTTTAACATTGGTCTGCAAGGTTTTAGCGTAAGTGTGCTGGTATTGCTCATAAGTAGCATAGAGGGCTTCATAAGCTCCACGACGAACCTCACGATTTTTAGATTCTACCAAGCGCATATAAACGCCGTGTGATAATTGAACTTCATTTCCATCTTCATCTTTAACAAATGGAAAGACGATATCTGCATTATCTAAAATAGCAAAGGTTTCACTAGCAGCACCGAAGATTTCACCAGCGCCTGCAAGCAACTCTTCTTCACGTTGTGAAAGGACATGGTCCTTATTTTGCAAGAGTTTATCAAAGAAGTGTTTATAAGGCTGGAGTTTTGGTTCTTTTGCTAAAAGGTTTTGATACTGGTCTTCTGTGATTGCCATAAATTCAGGCTCATAGAAAGAGAAGACTTGATCAAGTTGACTATAAAGAGTCATGGCTTTTGCGTAGTATTCTTGATATTTAGCAACTCGTGTATCCTGATCGTTTTTCATATGTGCATAGACATAGAGTTTTTCAAGACGACGACTCAAATCCAGATAACGCTCTGTAATTTCAAGAAGGCTTTCTGCACTGTCCAAGAGATGTCCTTCAAGACTAGCTGCTTGTTTTGTATCTTCTGTTAAAAGGGCGAGTTCTTCTTCCCATTTTTGGTCTGTTTCAAAGATCGTTGATAGATCCCATGTATCTTTTTCATTGATTTCATTTCGTTGTAATACCATAAGTTTCCTCCATCCTTTCTATTTTACCATATTTTTTAAGAAATATTGCTGATAAAAGGCAGGTGGATAAAGCTTTTGTGTGTCAATTTTGGGATTTAGTTGATAATAAGCCTGAAAATTATCGTAATAGCCCTGCAAATCTACAGTTATCTGACAAAATAGACCATTTTCTATAGGCCTTACTTGGGGATACCAGTTCTTAGTCTTCAGATTTAATAGGTTTTCTCCTCTTAAGTAAGCTTGGGCTTGTTGCTTCATCCAATAGGGATTTTGATAAAAGAGTTGTTTTTGAATGTAGTGACAAATGTTCTTATCTTGTTCAACCGAAAAAGTGGTAAGATTTTGTTGATGATAAGGAGTCCGTAATATTTCTAGAAGATTTCCTTTGTCATAAGAAAATTCCTTGACCTGATAATGGAGTTTCCCTTTCAAATCTTGGTGAAGGAGGTACTTAAGTCTTAAAACTTGTTTTTTATGGTCTAACTCCCAAATATGAAAGCCCATATTATTACTGAAGTAAAGAAAATCTCTCTGAAGTTTAGTTAGTCGCGCTTTTAGCCAGAGTTTTTCTCCCAGTAGCCAAAGAACTTGAATTCCCAAACTTCGATAACCATTGCTTCTGTTCCTCAAAAGGTCACATGAAATGGGACTGCATTGAATTTCTAGAGCTAGTTGTTTATTGATAAAGATATCTGCAATTTGTTTTAGTTGAGGAATGGGACATTCAAGCTCGGCCTTGTCATTTTTCATCGCCCAATTAAAAAGGGCAACCTTATTTTCCAGATGCTCTAGACTCTCATTTTCGTAGTAAAAATCACACTGTTTGAGCGATACATGGGCAAAATGCGTCCGTAGGTTCTTCCCTTTTCTTAATCGAACCAAAGCTCCACAAGCTGGACAAGTATAGCTTTGTTTAACTAATTTATCCTCCAAGGCATTGACTAAGCTTCCTTTTTCATCTCTGGCTAAAAACATTTATACCCCCTTTTCTACTTTATTCGAAAAGGATAAGAAAAAGGCTGAGCTACTCCCCACCTTCATCATTTTATGAGCTTAAAGTTGCAAGCGATTTTCTAAAGCTTGCGTCAACACTTCAGAATAGTTCACTTTCTCTCGATCTGCTAATCTAACAAGCCACTCTGGAACCGTAACATTCTTTCGAATCGCCTTATTATTCTTTACAAAAGGCAAAGGATTGACCTGAATCAAAGTTACAAATCCATCAGGAGCTTTTAGATTAGAAATATCACTAGGAGTAGGCAAAGCTAGCCCTTCATCAATATAAGAAGCTAAGACATTCTCAAGCATTTCATGAGCATTTTTCATGGCAAGTTCAATAGTTGCCCCCTCTGTCCCTCCTCCAAATTCGGGAAATTCAACCCAATATCCAGTACCTTCCCTATGAAAAATAGCAGGATAAGATTTTAGCATAACACACCTCCACAATTTCCAAATCTACTACAAGCCCAAATCCTTTAATATTTTTCTCTCCAAACCTCTTCCTAAATCATCATTAGCATGTACTGGAATCGTAACAAGATAGGGAATTCCTTCTTTCTTAAAATGGTGATGACTTCCTCTCTTACGAACTTCAATCCATCCATTTGCAAGAGCTAATTTTACCATTTCCTTACCTGTAATGGGCATTTATGGTTACCTTTCTAATTATACTCATAATGCGTATTTTGTCAATCCTTCTATATCATCTATTCGCAAAAGTATGAAAAAAGGTTAGGACTGAAAGTTCTATAATGAAGTTAGCCACCCAGCCCTCCTAAAAATTAGATGTTTCAACTAGCTTATAGCTAGTACTCGATTTCATTTGATAAGAGGCTTGATGCTGTTAGGCTGGCGAGCCAAGGCTAAGACTAGCCTTAGTTTAGCTGACGAAACAGCTTCAAGAGTTCCTCTTGCCAAATGAAAGCTTTTATAGGCATAAGAAAACACCTCTGTGTTATACTTGTTAGTCACCACAAACACAAGAAAGGCACAGAGATGCAAAATCATTATACTACAAAAGGCAAACATTTGACAATCGATAGTCGTCGCTTAATCGAACGATGGAAAAAGGAAGGGAAATCAAATAGAGAAATTGCCTCTCTACTTGGAAAAGCTCCTCAAACTATCCACACTGAAATCAAGCGCGGGACAATTCTGCAATGTCTTGGAAAAGGGCGCTTCAAAAAGGTTTATTCGGCCGACTATGCTCAACAAGCTTATGAAAGCAATCGCAAGCGCTCGGTCAAGAAATCAAGCTTAACCA
>NZ_JWAJ01000098.1 GCF_001068775.1 Streptococcus pseudopneumoniae | reverse complement strand
CCAGCCTACACAGGTGAGATTAGTGCTAAAGGAACTCAAGAAAAAGGTCACGAAGGTGAGTCTCTGGTTCAACCAGAAGAACCAGCCTACACAGGTGAGATTAGTGCTAAAGGAACTCAAGAAAAAGGTCACGAAGGTGAGTCTTTAGTTCAGCCAGAATTACCAGCTTACACAGGTGAGATTAGCGCTAAAGGAACTCAAAAAGAGGGCCACGAAGGTGAATCTCTAGTTCAGCCAGAAGACCCAGCTTATAAACCTGAAGAAAGTGCTAAAGGCACGCAAGAAGAGGGCCACGAAGGTGAATCCTTAGTTCAACCAGAAAACCCAGCCTACACAGGTGAGATTAGTGCCAAAGGCACGCAGGAAGAAGGCCACGTGGGTGAAGCTCCTGTACAGCCAGAGAATCCAGCTTATCAAATAACGGAAGGAACGGTTACAGAAACAGAAACGGTGGTCCTTCCGTATGAAACCGAATATGTATCAGATGCGAACCGCTACACTGATGAAGAAACAGTGATTCAAAATGGTCAAGTAGGAAGTCAGCTGATTCACCGTGTCTATAAGACTGTCAATGGTCAAAAAGTTGGGGACCCAATCAGCACGAGTACAAAAACTGTTAAGGCAGCAGTAAATGAAAAAATTAGTCGTGGTACCAAGGCTATTGAAGGTCAAGTTGAAGAAGTTTCATTTGAAGAAATTCCTTTCGAGACAAGAACAGAAGTAGACAGCACTCTTCCGAAGGGAACAGAAGTTGTTGTTCAAGCTGGTCAAAACGGTAAGAAAAAGATTACCAAAGTTTATAAGACTCTTAAGGGCGTGAAAACTGCAGATGCTCCAACGATTTCAGAGAAAGTTGTTGAAGCAGTTCAAGATCGTATCATCAAAAAAGGTGATCAAATCCTGACTGAGCCAACGTTGACCCTCACTCATATAGATAAAGAAGAATTAGAGCGTAGTGCCAAGGTTCGTTACCAATTGGTCAAACCAACAGGTGTAACCATTAAATCTCTTGAAGTTGTTTTGAAAGACGGAGACACTAGCCTTCAAACAGTCAATATGTCTGAGGGAGACCTGACTGCAAATCTTACAAACTTGAAATACTACAAGGACTACAAGATTGCGACCAAGATGGTTTACGATCGTGGAAATGGGAACGAAGAAGTAGTTCTTGCGGAAGAACCACTGCGACTTGATCTCAAAAAAGTCGAAGTCAAAAACATCAAGGAAACCAGCCTTATCAGTGTTGATGACCAAGGTGTAGAAATTGATAATAGTCTATTGTCAGCTAAACCATCAGATGTGAAACCTTATTACTTGAAAGTGACAACTCATGATAACAAGGTGACAAAACTTGCAGTTGATAAGATTGAAGAAGTCACAGTTGATGGTAAAGACTTGTTCAAAGTCACTGCTAAAGCACCAGACCTAGTCCAACGCAATGCAAATAATCAGTTTGCAGAAGAATATGTCCATTACTTTGCTAAGCCAAAAGCTCATGAAGGTGATGTTTATTACGATTTCAATGATCTTGTAAAGGCCATGCAGGACAATAAAAATGGAACATTTAAACTAGGTGCTGATCTTAATGCAGCTAATGTTCCAACACCAAATAAACAATATGTACCTGGTAAGTTTAGTGGAACTTTAACAAGTGTTGAAGGAAAGCAGTACACAATCCACAATATGGCTCGTCAATTGTTCGATAATATCGAGGGTGGCTCGGTTACAAATATTAACCTAGGTAACGTTGATATCAATATGCCTTGGGCTGAAAATATTTCACCACTTGCAAGAACGATTAAAAATGCTACAGTTGAGAATGTCAAGGTGACTGGTAGTGTTCTTGGTAAAGATGGTATTGCTGGTATTGTCAATAAAGCAGATGTTGGTGGCCTACTTAAAAATGTCGCATTCATTGGTAAACTTACTGGTGTTGGTGACAAAGGCTGGGATATTGGTGGTATTGCCGGTGAAATTTGGAGAGGGAATATCAAACACGCTTATGTAGATGCTGATATTACAGCAAATAAAGCTCGTGTTGGTGGTCTTCTTGCTAGATCTGATAATGGTTCGGATCCTAATGGAATCGACAAGTATGCTTCTGTTCGTAATGCTGTTACTAAAGGAACCATTAATGTTAAGACACCTGTTGAGGTTGGTGGATTCATTAGTAAAAACTGGACATGGGGTAGAGTTGCTGATACTGTTTCAATGATGAAAGTTGAAAATGGTGAAGAGTTCTACGGTTCAAAAGACTTAGACGAAGAAGACGGTTACTATACAAACGATTGGATTGAGCGAAACTATGTTGTTAAAGATGTCAGCTCTGGTAAACGTTCATTCAAACGTTCTCGTACTAAGAGAATTCAAGAAATCAGTCTTGAAGAAGCAAATAAAAAGATAGCTGAATTCGGTATCACTGCTGATACGTTTGAAATTAAACCTCTTGTTGAGGATACTCTCAATAATAAGAAAGTAAAAGCTGATACTTATAAAGATACTCAAGATTACGATGCCTCTCGTGAACTTGCCTACCGCAATATCGAAAAATTACAACCTTTCTATAATAAAGAATGGATCGTAAACCAAGGAAACAAACTTGCTGCAGGTAGTCCTCTCTTGACTAAAGAAATCTTGTCTGTAACTGCCATGAAAGGCAATGCCTTTGTGACAGAATTGGCTGATGCTGACCACATTTTGGTGCATTATGCTGACAAGACCAAAGACATCTTTACTGTTTCTCTGAAAGAATCTAAGGTTAAACAAGTGAAAGAGTACAGCATTGCTGAACTTGGAGAAGTTGTTTACACACCTAATATCGTTGACAAAGACCGTAGCGATCTTATCAATGCTATCGTTGAAAAATTAAGTCCAGTTGAGCTACAATCAGATCCAATTTACCAAAAACTTGGTAGAACAGGACCAAATAAAGTTAACGCTATCAAAGATCTTTACCTAGAAGAAAGCTTCAAAGAAGTCAAGGATAATCTGGCTAAATTTGTGAAACAGTTGCTGGAAAATGAAGATCATCAATTAAACACAGATGAGGCTGCTAAACGTGCTTTGATCAAGAAGATTGATGATAACAAGGCAGCGGTTCTCCTTGGTCTATCTTACCTTAACCGTTATTACGGAGTGAAGTTTGATAACTTCAATATTAAGCAACTCATGTTGTTCAAACCAGACTTCTATGGTAAAAATGTAAGTGTATTAGACTTCTTGATTCAGATTGGTTCTAAGGAAAGTAACATTAAAGGTGATAGAACTCTAGAAGCTTATCGTGAAGCTATCGGTGGAGTTATCGGTATCGGCGAGTTAAACAGTTTCTTAGACTATAATATGCGTCTATTCACAGAAGACAAAGACCTAAATGATTGGTTCATCAAAGCAACCAAAGACAATGTCTATATCGTTGAACCAAAAACAACAACTCCTGAGTTTGCCGATAAGAAACACAGAGCCTACGAAGGTTTAAACAACGATGTGCATGGTAAGATGATCTTGCCACTCTTGAACTTGAAAGATGCCCATATGTTCTTGATTTCAACTTACAATACAATGGCTTATAGTTCATTTGAAAAATATGGTAAGTATACTGAAGCAGAACGTAATGCCTTTAAAGCTGAAATCGATAAGGTTGCAAAAGGTCAACAGAATTATCTAGACTTCTGGTCACGTCTATCAATCGATAAAGTTCGTAATCAACTTTTGAAGAGCAACAACATGGTTCCAACACCTGTTTTGGATAACCAAAACTATAAAGATATTAGTACTGATAAATATGGTCACACTAATAGTGGTAAAGATGTGGCGCCTATCCGTGAATTATACGGACCTACAGGACGTTATCATGCGACTGACTGGCGTATGGGAGCTGTGGCTCGCGTTTATCAGAATCCATATAAAGATGATTCTGTCTTCTTCATGGTTACGGACATGATTAGTGACTTTGGGGTTTCTGCCTTTACCCACGAAACAACTCACGTAAATGATCGTATGGTCTACTTGGGTGGTTCAAGACACCGTGAAGGAACAGATCTTGAAGCATTTGCACAAGGAATGTTGCAAACTCCATCAGTATCAAATCCAAATGGTGAATACAAAGCCCTAGGTCTCAACATGGCTTATGAACGTCCAAACGATGGCAATCAATGGTACAACACAAATCCAAATGACCTTAAATCTCGTGAAGAAATTGATCGTTACATGAAAGGCTACAACGACACTCTTATGCTTCTGGATTATCTTGAAGGAGAGGCTGTCCTCGATAAAGCAAATCAAGATTTAAACAACGCTTGGTTCAAGAAGGTTGATAAGCAATACCGAGGAAATAACACCAAGAACCAATTCGACAAGGTTCGACCTTTAAGTGATGAGGAAAAAGCTATTCCTTTACGCACAGTAGATGACTTAATTACGAACAACTTCATGACTAACCGCGGTCCAGGTAACAGAGTTTATAATCCTACTGACTTTGATTCTGCTTATGTAAATGTTCCAATGATGACTGGTATCTATGGTGGTAATACAAGTGAAGGTGCTCCTGGAGCGATGTCCTTCAAACACAATACTTTCAGAATCTGGGGTTACTATGGCTACGAAAAAGGCTTCCTAAACTATGCTTCTAACATGCTAAAAGCTGAATCTAAAAAAGCTGGTAAAGATACTTTAGGTGATGACTTCATCATTAATAAGATTTCTGAAGGAAAATTCAACAATCTTGAAGATTGGAAGAAAGCATACTTCAATGAAGTTGTAACAAGCGCTAAAAAAGGAATTCAATCTATTGAAATTGATGGTAAAACATACAATAGCTATGAAGACTTGAAACGTGCATTTGCTGAAGCAGTTGATAAAGATAAGGCTACTCTAAGTAAGGGATCTGTCAAATTTGACAACACCGTTTCACTTAAAGAAAAAGTCTTCAAGAAACTTCTTCAACAAACAGATAGCTTTAAAACTTCAATCTTTAAATAATCCAAAGCTCTCATCTGCTTAGCAGGTGGGAGTTTTTGTACCCAAGAAGGTGCAATATTTTCCAAACAGATTTCAAGTATTTTTAGGATGGTAGGTATATAATAGAATTACAAAGTAAATATCTATATTCATATGATAACGAGAAAGGTGATGAAGATGAAAAAATGGCAAGCAACTGTATTGGTCTGTGCTAGTCTGCTCTGTCTGTCAGCTTGTAAAAATCAGACAACAAGCGAAACTGATAAGCAAAATGGAGACAAAAATACACAAGTTAACTCTCAAATGGCAAAACAAGGGGAAGCAGTTACCGACTTTGCGCTGACGGGAGTTGATGGGAAAACCTATCGCCTATCAGATTATAAAGGCAAAAAGGTCTATCTCAAATTTTGGGCATCTTGGTGCTCTATTTGTCTAGCTAGTTTACCTGATACCGATGAGCTTGCAAAAGAAGCAAGTGATGACTATGTCATCTTGACAGTGGTTTCTCCTGGTCAAAAAGGAGAGCAGTCAGAAGAAGCCTTTAAAAAATGGTATCAGGGTTTGGACTATAAAGATTTACCAGTATTGCTAGACCCTTCGGGACAACTTTTAGCGAGTTACGGAGTTCGTTCTTATCCGACTCAGGCTTTTATTGATAAAGAGGGTAAACTAGTTAAGACCCAGCCAGGCTTTATGGACAAGGAAACTACTTTACAGACGTTAAAAAGCATAGATTAGAGGCTCATCATGAATGATAAATTAAAAATAATTGTATTCATAGGAATCATCATTTGCATTATTATCGGACTTTTATTTCTTTTGGAAAAAAGGAACGCAAGCTACACAGATACCACTCAAATCGAGAAGGCAGCAGTTAGTCAAGGACAAAAGGCCAAGAAAAAAACTGAGCCAAGTAAAGATGCTGACTTACATGATATCTATCTTGCGGGAGGCTGTTTCTGGGGAGTTGAAGAGTATTTTTCAAGAGTAGCAGGTGTGACAGATGCTGTTTCTGGCTATGCGAATGGTAGAGGAGAAACAACCCAGTATGAATTGATCGGTCAAACAGGCCATGCTGAGACTGTTCATGTGACCTACGATGCCAATCAAATTTCTTTAAAAGAGATATTGCTCCATTATTTCCGCATTATCAATCCAACCAGTAAAAATAAGCAGGGAAATGATGTGGGGACTCAGTACAGAACGGGAGTCTACTATAAGGACGATCAGGACCTAGAAGTCATCAATCAAGTCTTTGAGCAAGTTGCTAAGAAGTATGACCAGCCTCTAGCGGTTGAAAAGGAAGCCTTAAGAAATTTTATCGTGGCTGAGGACTATCACCAAGATTATCTCCAGAAAAATCCAAATGGATATTGTCATATCAATGTCAATCAAGCATCCTATCCTGTTATTGATGCGAGTAAATATCCAAAACCGAGTGACGATGAATTGAAAAAACTCCTATCTCCAGAGGAGTATGCAGTGACTCAAAATAGTCAAACAGAACGGGCCTTTTCAAATCGTTACTGGGATAAATTTGAAGCAGGTATTTATGTGGATGTAGCAACTGGTGAACCCCTCTTTTCTTCGAAAGATAAATTTGAATCGGGCTGTGGTTGGCCAAGTTTTACCCAGCCTATCAGTCCAGATGTTGCGACCTACAAGGAAGACAAGTCTTATAATATGGTCAGAACGGAAGTCAGAAGCCGAACTGGTGATTCCCACTTAGGACATGTCTTTACAGACGGACCTCAGGACAAGGGGGGACTTCGCTATTGTATCAATAGTCTATCCATCCGTTTTATTCCTAAGGATCAAATGGAAGAAAAGGGTTATGGTTATTTGTTAGATTATGTTGAGTGATCTTGAGATTATTAAAAAGTGTTTACTAGAAATACATTTTAATTCATAAGAAGTGTAGAATTTGGATTTTAGAAGCGGTTGGGCAATTTAATCTAACGTGTTGGGATTACTCCCGCAAATCTTTCAATATTGAAAACAGGTAAGGCTAAAGTTATACGTTTTTCAACACTTGAAGCTATTTGTAAAGAACTTGGGTGCCAGCCAGGTGATATATTGGAGTATGTGCCAGACTAAAAATGTGGTTCAGCCAATGCTGATCCGCTTTTTTATTTAAAAATAATCGATTTATCTCGAAAATATTTTGTAAAAAAATCAATAAAATTATAAAAACTGAGCAAAGGAGATGTCTTTAAGAACATTAATATGGCTAATATGGAAGATAGAAAAAAATTACAAAAATTTGCCATTCGCAAACTGAGCATGGGAGTGGGCTCGGTATTGATTGGACTTGCCTTCATTGGAGGAATACTTGAACCAAAACTGGTTCAAGCAGATGAAGCCAAGCAAATTTCCTTTCACTATTTAGCAGAATCGGAGTTGACAGCTGCTGAACGTGAACTCATTCACCATGAATTGCCGCAAGAACTGAGCCAAGATAACTATTATCTAGTTTATCGCAAGCAGGGACAAGCCGTCTTACCTCAAACAGGATCAGTCACCTTCCCCTTGGCTGGTCTTGGTCTTTTGACTGCTAGTTTGGTGGTTTTCCTATTTTCTAAGAAAAAACCTTCAAAGATAGTTGGAGTGTTATTAATTGCTTCTGTAGGTAAGAGTTTATTACTACCTTATCAAGTATTTGCTTTTGAACACAAGGACTTGCTAGCTTATGATCAGACTAAAACCCTTGTGTCTGCTGATGGTTTAACTCAAGGAATTATTGACATTAAAGGCTATGACTATGTCGGTTATTTATTAGAGTCGGATTTAAGAGGAAGAGGCCAAGATCTAACATCTAGTGCAAGCCCAGAAATTCCTGCAAAACTAGTAAATCAAGCAGCCGTTCATGAAATTCCTGAATTCACAGGTGGTGTATCTGGCGAATCTTTAGTTGAACCAACAAAACCAACATTTGAAGGTGGCGTCAATGGCCCAGGAGCAGTAGCTGAAGCCTTACCAGAGTATACACCAGAATTTAGTAGTCAAAGTGGCATCCCAGAAGTCCATGACAAAGCAGACTTTACAGGTGGCGTATCAGGCGAATCCTTGGTTGAACCAACAAAACCAACATTTGAAGGTGGCGTCAATGGCCCAGGTGCAGTAGCCGAATCCTTGCCAGAGTATACACCAGAATTGAGTAGTCAAAGTGGAGTCCCAGAAGTCCACGCCAAACCCGACTTCACCGGTGGCGTATCAGGCGAATCTTTAGTTGAACCAACAAAACCAATATTTGAAGGTGGAGTCAATGGCCCAGGAGCAGTAGCTGAAAGCTTACCAGAGTATACACCAGAATTTAGCAGTCAAAGTGGCATCCCAGAAGTCCATGACAAAGCAGACTTTACAGGTGACGTATCAGGCGAATCCTTGGTTGAGCCAACAAAACCAACATTTGAAGGAGGAGTCAATGGCCCAGGAGCAGTAGCTGAAGCCTTGCCAGATTATGAAGGTGGTGCAGTTCCAGTTGACACACTGAAACAGGAACGTCCTGACTTCACAGGTGGCGTTAATGGTGAACCGCTTGTTGAGCCTGCCCGACCTAGCTATGAAGGCGGAGTTAATGGCCAAGGAACAGTATCCGAAGTCTTACCAGAGTATGAAGGAGGCGCAGTCCCGTTTGATACTCTGAAACAGGAACGCCCAGAATTTACAGGTGGCGTATCAGGCGAATCTTTGGTTGAACCATCTAAACCAACATTTGAGGGTGGGGTCAATGGTCAAGGAGCAGTAGCTGAAGCCTTGCCAGAGTACGCACCAGAATTGAGCAGTCAAAGTGGCGTGCCAGAAGTCCATGACAAACCAGAGTTCACAGGCGGTATATCAGGCGAATCTTTAGTTGAGCCGTCTAAACCAATATTTGAAGGTGGCGTTAATGGTCCGGGTGCAGTAGCTGAAGCCTTGCCAGACTATGAAGGAGGCGCAGTTCCAGTTGATACTCTGAAACAGGAACTCCTTAGCTATAGTGGTGGCGTGAATGGCACTGAAGCGCTAGTTCTAGATGCAAAACCGACTTTACATATTGAAGTCCGAAAAGAGCTGATCCCTAAACAAACTAGGGAAAAGATTGATCCAGACATGCTTGTTGGTGAAACAAGAATCGAGCAAGTCGGTCAAGATGGTGAGAAAGAGATTGTTACCAGCTATGAGGAAAAAGATGGGAAACGTATTTCAGAGCCGAAAGAAACAACACGAATTTTAAGAGAAGCTAAAGATCAGATCATTGTCCGTGGTAGTAAGAAAAAGGTAGAGCTCAAACCTGTACCACTCCTAACTCTTTCTACTATTACTGGAAATTCGATGGGCTGTTCAGCTCGCTTAAGCTATAACTTGGACAAGGCAGATGGCGTTACCGTTTCAAAAATCAGTGCCACTATTAAAGTCAAGGGGCTAGAGGAACAGACTCTGGACTTCACGAGTGATCAGCTGGAAGCAACAGTTGATAATCTGAAACTTTATACGGATTACACCATATCTACAAGGATGGTCTTTAATCGTGGTAAGGGTGAAGAGAGCACTCTGCTTGAGGACAAGAAGCTTCGTTTAGAGCTTAAAAAGCTAGAAATAAAAGATATCAAGGAAACAAGCCTTGTTAAGGTTGAAAATGGCAAAGAGTCTGTGATTCAGCACTTGACAGAAGTGCCAAGAAACTTGGAAGACTACTACCTCAAGATTAGTTCAGAGAGCCATAAGACCAGCCGTTTAGCCATCAAGTCTATTCAAACTGAGAGAATAGCTGGAAAAGAGTATTACAAGGTAATCGCTCAAGCAACTGACTTGATTCAACGCGATGCTCAGAAAAATTTTGAAGCAGGCTATAGCTACTATCTGGCTAAGTCGAGTACTGCATCTCCTGCTGTTCCTAGTGTAAAAGAATACGCTTATCAGGATATTCAAGATTATGATAGCCGTCATGATCAAGCCTATCGAAACCTTGAAAAATTGCAACCTTTCTACAATAAAGAATGGATTGTGAATCAAGGGAACAAACTGGATCTTGATCATAATCTAGCCAAGAAGCAGGTAGTCTCTGTTATCGCCATGAAAGGGAAAGACTTTGTGACGGACCTTTCAGTGGCAGACCATATCATGGTTCATTATGCAGACAAGACCAAGGATGTATTTGTAATCACCTCGCAAAATTCTGGCTTAACTGCTGTTAAGGAATATAAGATTGCCGACTTGGATCTGCTTTATACTCCAGATATGCTGGTTAAGGAGCGTTCAGCCCTAGCTAAGGACTTGACATCTATCCTGAAAACAGTGGACTTACAGTCGGATGGAGTTTATCGAATCTTAGATGATCAAACCACTAGCCTTGATAAGAAGGTTGAGGCCGTGAAGAATTGGTATCTGGAAGAAAGCTTTGCAGAGGTCAAAGCGCAGCTAGGAAGCCTGGTTGATAAGTTACTTACCAATCTAGACTACCAGTGGAATGATTCGCCTGCTAGAACTGCTGCCTTGAAGAAAAAAGTTCAGGACAATCAATCAGCTATCATGCTGGGACTTGCTTATCTTAATCGCTATTACGGTATCCGATTTGCGGATTACAACCTGAAAGAACTCATGCTCTTTAAACCAGATTTTTATGGGCAAAATGTGGATATCTTGGATCGATTGATTGAACTTGGTTCAAGAGAGAACAACCTAAAAGGCGACCAGACTCATGAAACCTTTGCAAGAGTCCTAGCCAAAGATACAAAATCTGAAGATTTACATGCCTTCTTAGACTACAACAGACAGTTATTGACGACTGACAAGGATATGAATGACTGGTTTGTGAATGCTACCAAGGGCCATGTGTACATAGCCGAGAGAGCTTCGAAGAATCAAGAAATTGCAAATCGGAAGCATCGGGCTTATGACAATCTTAATAACTGGTTGCATCGCAATATGATTCTGCCTTTGTTGAATGTTAAGAAGGCACAGATGTTCTTGATTTCCAACTACAATACCATTACTTTTGGATCAGCAGATAAATCTGGCAAAACAATAGACCAGATGAAAGCTGACATTGATCTAGTAGCGGACCGTCAGTTGACTTACTTGGACTTCTGGTATCGACTTGCTGCTGATGATGTCAAAGACCGTATGGTTAAGAGTGACTTTAATGTAGCTACACCAGTTTGGGAAGGCTATCGCGTTGATGGACGTGGCTGGGTAGAGCGTTATGGACATACTAGTGGTATGGAAGATTACGCGCCAATTCGTGAGGTATTTGGACCAGCAGGTCGCTACTATAAAGACAATAAGCTAGGAGCTTATGCCTCTATCTATCCAAAGATAAATGCCAGAGATGCTGTTCACTTTGTAGAAATTGACATGATGAGTGAGTATGGCTTGTCTGTATACACCCATGAGACAACTCACGTCAACGATCGTATTGTCTATCTGGGTGGCTACAAACACCGTGAAGGAACCTATGTAGAAGCCTATGCTCAGGGCATGCTCCAGTCACCGGCTGAGGAAGGTCATCAGGGTGAGTACGGCGCCCTCGGTATCAACATGGCTTACATGCGACCAAATGATGGGGATCAATGGTACAATCCAGATCCAACCAAGTTGCAAACACGCCAGCAGATTGACCACTACATGAAGGGGTATAACGAGGCCTTGATGCTTCTAGATTATCTGGAAGGAGAACGAGTACTCGCTAAGAATGATCTGGCTTTGAAGAAGGCTTGGTTCAGCAAGATGACCAAGCAAATGCGTCATCAGGACCAAGATAATAAACTCCTTGCTCCAAACCAGTGGGACTATGTCCGTCCATTGACAGATGAGGAAGCCAAGACTCAGCTAAATTCTGTGGATGACCTAATCAAACATAATATCATCACCAATAGGCATTATCAGGGAACTTACCGACCAGAAGAACTCAAGACAGCTTATGTCAATGTCAAGATGGTGGATGCTATCTATGGTGGAAATACCAGTCAGGGAGCTCCAGGAGCCATCTCCTTCAAGCATAATGCCTTCCGTATGTGGGGTTATTTTGGCTACGAAAATGGTTTCCTAGGTTATGCTTCTAATAAGTACAAGGATGAGGCGTTAAGCGAGGGGCATGACACCCTTGGAGATGATTTCATCATCCAGAAGGTTTCGAAAGGCAAGTACCAGAACTTAGAAGAATGGAAGAAGGCCTGGTTTGACGCTATTATTGCCAAGGCAAAACGAGGAATCCATAGTTTTGAAATTGATGGTCAGCAAATTGATTCTTACGAGAAATTGCAAGATTTGTTTGACCAAGCAGTAGAAACGGATTACCGAAACTTTAAGTATGGAGGTTCAGTTGCCAACTATACAGTAGCTCTGAAGAAAAAAGTCTTCCAAAAACTATTGCAGGTCACAGATGCCTTTTCATCCGAACTCTTTCCCAAAGGATAGATAAAAGAGAGTGTGTTCAGATTTCCTAAGGAAGTGAAATCTACTTTAGCATTCTCAAAGAATAAAATTGCCAGATCACCTGTTTGGGGTCTGGCTTTTATGGTATACTTAGGATATGCATAGAAAAACAGTGATTGATTTTAGGGCTTTGGGCGAGAGATACATTTTCACCCAGCCTATTAAAGAGTTAAAAACAAGAAGATTAGCAGAAGTGGCAGACTTATTAGCTCAAGTGGAAAGCTACCAAGAGCAAGGCTTTTATGTGGCAGGTTATGTCAGCTATGAGGCTGCGCCAGCTTTTGAGGAAAAATTAGCGGTCCACAAGGCTCCCTTACTGGGGGAGTATTTGCTTTACTTTACTGTTCATGACAGTGTTGAAACATCCAGTATTCCTCTGACTTATGAGGAGGTGGATTTGCCATCAAACTGGCAGGAAGTAACTTCTGCAGAGGACTATGAAAAGGCAATTGAACAGATTCACTATCATTTGCGACAGGGCGATACTTATCAGGTCAATTATACGGTTCAACTTAAGCAGGAGTTGTCTGCCAATCCTTTTGCTATCTACAATCGCATGGTGGTGGAGCAGGAAGCGGGATACAATGCCTATGTTGAGCACGATGACATGGCAGTGATTTCCATGAGCCCAGAACTCTTTTTTGAGCAAAATGGTCGTGAGTTGACGACTCGTCCTATGAAGGGAACGACTAAACGTGGTCTGACTGACGCTGAAGATTTGCAAGAGGCAACCTGGTTGGAGCAGGATCCTAAAAATCGTTCAGAAAACATGATGATAGTGGATCTCTTGCGCAATGACATGAATCGTATTTCTGAGGTGGGGAGTGAGCATGTAGAGCGTTTATGCCAAGTAGAGCAGTATTCTACAGTTTGGCAGATGACTTCGACCATCAAGAGTCAGTTACGACCGGATGTTGATCTAGTAGAAATCTTCCGTTCGCTCTTTCCATGTGGCTCCATCACAGGAGCTCCCAAGATAGCGACCATGGAAATTATCAAGAACTTGGAACCACAAGCTAGAGGAGTTTACTGTGGAACTGTTGGTCTCTTACTGCCCAATGGACGACGGATTTTCAATGTGGCTATTCGAACCATTCAACTGCATGTTGGGCAAGCCATCTATGGTGTCGGAGGTGGCATCACTTGGGATAGTACTTGGGAGTCAGAATACCGTGAAGTCCAGCAAAAAGCAGCGGTTCTTTATCGAAAACAACCTCGTTTTCAGCTGATTACGACAGGGAAAATCAGCCAGAAAAAATTGCTCTTTGAAAAGCAACATCTGGAAAGACTGCGAAAGGCTAGTCGTTATTTTGCCTTTCCATTTGACCAAGAAGTTTTGAGACAAAAAATAGAGAAGGAGTGCCAAGCTTGTGACCTCCATCAAGACTACCGTTTGCGAATCAGTCTCAGCAAGTCTGGAGAAATTGAAATTGAACGACAAGTATTGACACCACTTAGCTCTAGTTTTTGTCAGGCCAAGCTTTGTCAGCAAGAAGCTGATTTGGAGCAGGCCTTTACCTACTTTAAGACGACACACCGACCACATTTGACAGTGGGAGAGCAGGAAATCATCTATCACACTGCTGATGGAAAATTGCTTGAAACCTCTATCGGGAATCTGGTTTTAAAAATGAATAGCAAGCTCTATACCCCACCTAGCATTCTTGGTATTTTACCAGGGATTTATCGCCAGCATTTACTTGAAATCAGGCAGCTGGAAGAGAAGGTCTTAACCATAGAAGATTTGAAGCAAGCAGAAGTCATTTATGCTTGTAATGCAGTAAGGGGCTTGTATGAGTTATCCTTGAAGGAGAACTAAATGAAACTAATATTTTTACACGGCCTAGGTCAGTCAGCGGAGAGTTGGAAAGAAGTGCAAGAGTTGCTTGCAGATTATCCATCGGAAGCCCTTGACTTATTTCCTTCCGGAGTTGCTACCTACCAAGAAGCTAAGGAGCGCATTTATCAGCGCTTAACAGTGGAAACAGAACCTTTTGTCCTAATCGGTTTGTCCTTAGGGGCTGCACTTGCATTGGAGCTTTCAAGTTATGAGATACCAAATCTTCAAGCCTTGGTTTTGTCAGGCTGTCCATTGAAACTGGCGAGCAATATCCTTTTTTACATTCAGTTGCTGATATTTAAATTGCTTCCCAAAAGGATATTTGAGAAACAGGGAGCAGATAAAGCTCTTATGGTTGGAGTTTCTGAGGAATTAAAAACACTTGATTTAAGAGAGATTGCACGGAATTGTCCCTATCCAAGCTTGTTAATTTGTGGTAGTCAGGATAAGCCTAATCTCAGTTCAATGAAAGCTATCCAAGAACTGATGCCAAATTCCCAGTTCCAGATCATCCCTGACGGCCCTCATGTCTTGAATAAGGCAAAACCAAAAGAGTTTGCAGAAATAACTAGAAGTTTTCTTGAATTGCTGTAACAAGTTTGATAAAATAATATGGAAGTTGATATTATAATTTTAGGAGAAAAACATGAACAAACGTCATTTATTAAAATTAGGCCTAGCTTCTTTACCTGCTCTAGCTTTGTTTTTACATCCAGTTGTGGCAGATGAAAGTATCCATTTTTCAAGCTGTAAGGAAGCTTGGGAGAATGGTTATGCAGATATTCATAAGGGAGAACCAGGGTATTCTACTACTCTAGATAAGGATCATGATGGGATTGCCTGTGAATCGAAGAATGCGCCTAAGGGTGTTTTAAAAGAGAAAAAGTCGAGTACATCACAAGCTAACACCAATGTAGCACCTACCCCAAGTGTAGCAGCTGAAAGTGGCTGGGTTCGTCAGAATGGATCTTGGTACTATTTTTCTGAAAATGGGAAACCAGTAACAAATACTTGGCAGGGTGCTTACTATCTCAAGTCAGATGGAAGAATGGCTGAGAATGAGTGGGTATACGATAACTATTACCAAGCCTGGTATTACCTCAAATCAGATGGATCTTATGCACGCAATACTTGGCAAGGAAGTTACTATCTCAAATCAGATGGTAAGATGGCTCAGGGTGAATGGACTTATGATTCTTACTACAAAGCTTGGTATTACCTCAAATCAGATGGATCTTATGCGCATAATACTTGGCAAGGTGCATATTACCTCAAGTCAAATGGGAAAATGGCTCAGAGTGAGTGGGTCTATGATTCTTCTTACCAAGCCTGGTATTACTTGAAATCAGATGGATCTTATGCTCGCAATGCATGGCAAGGAAATTACTATCTCAAATCAGATGGCAAAATGGCTAAGAATGAGCGAGTGGATGGCGGACGCTATTATGTAGATGCTTCTGGTTCGTGGAAACCATAGAATAGAAAAAAATTCTGTAAAGTTAATGCAAACCTCTGCATTGATAAGTAGTTTTTGTTATACTATTACTATAAGCATTTTCAATTAAGGATAAGGAGAAGACGATGAGTCAAAAGATTATTGGGATTGACCTTGGTGGAACTTCTATCAAGTTCGCTATTTTAACGCAAGAAGGAGAAATCCAAGAAAAATGGTCTATTAAGACAAACATTTTGGATGAAGGAAGCCATATCGTAGACGATATGATTGAAACTATTCAACACCGTTTGGGCTTGCTTGGATTGTCTGCTGAAGATTTCAGTGGAATTGGTATGGGGTCACCTGGTGTGGTTGACCGTGAAAAAGGGACTGTTATCGGTGCCTACAACCTCAACTGGAAAACTCTTCAACCAATCAAAGAAAAAATGGAAAAAGCCTTGGGGATTCCATTCTTTATCGACAATGACGCCAACGTGGCAGCTCTTGGTGAGCGTTGGATGGGTGCTGGTGACAACCAACCAGATGTTGTCTTTATGACACTTGGTACAGGTGTTGGTGGCGGTATCGTAGCAGAAGGTAAATTGCTTCACGGTGTTGCAGGTGCTGCTGGTGAGCTTGGCCATATCACTGTTGACTTTGACCAACCAATCGCATGTACTTGTGGTAAGAAAGGCTGTCTTGAGACAGTAGCTTCAGCAACAGGTATTGTTAACTTGACTCGTCGTTACGCAGATGAATACGAAGGCGATGCAGAGTTGAAACGCTTGATTGATGACGGAGAAGAAGTAACAGCTAAAACTGTCTTTGATTTGGCAAAAGAAGGAGACGACCTTGCCTTGATCGTTTACCGTAACTTCTCACGTTACTTGGGAATCGCTTGTGCCAACATCGGCTCAATCCTAAACCCATCAACAATCGTTATCGGTGGTGGTGTATCTGCTGCCGGAGAATTCCTTCTTCAAGGCGTGCAAAAGGTTTATGATGAAAATACCTTCCCACAAGTTCGCACAACCACTAAATTGGCTCTTGCAACTCTAGGAAATGACGCTGGAGTGATTGGTGCTGCGTCACTTGTCTTGCAATAAATAAACATAAAAAGGAGAAAATTGCTTTCTGTAAGCGAGTGATTTTCCTCCTTTCTTTTTTTATGCTATACTAGTTAAGAATAAACATTGAGGTGAGAGTAAATGACAAAAGCAGATAAGATTTTTAAAGAGAATATCGAACGAATCCTTAAGGAAGGAGTCTTTTCAGAACAGGCTCGCCCCAAGTATAAGGATGGGACTGTTGCTAACTCCAAGTACATCACAGGGGCCTTTGCAGAGTATGATTTGTCTAAGGGTGAATTTCCCATCACAACTTTGCGTCCTATCGCTATTAAATCAGCTATCAAGGAAGTTCTTTGGATTTATCAAGACCAGACAAATAGCCTAGAAGTTCTAAATGATAAGTACAATGTTCACTACTGGAATGACTGGGAAGTTGGAGATACAGGGACTATTGGGGAACGTTATGGGGCTGTTGTTAAGAAGCATGATATCATTAACAAGATTCTCAAACAGTTAGAAGCTAATCCTTGGAACCGTCGCAATATCATCTCTCTCTGGGATTACCAAGCCTTCGAAGAAACAGATGGCCTTCTTCCTTGTGCCTTTCAGACTATGTTTGATGTCCGTCGAGTTGATGGGGACATCTATCTGGATGCGACTTTGACCCAGCGTTCTAATGATATGCTAGTAGCTCACCACATCAATGCCATGCAGTATGTGGCTCTTCAGATGATGATTGCTAAACACTTTGGTTGGAAAGTTGGAAAATTCTTCTACTTTATCAACAACCTTCACATCTATGACAATCAATTTGAACAAGCTCAGGAATTGCTTCGTCGTGAGCCTTCAAATTGCCAACCACGTTTGGTCTTGAATGTACCAGACAAGACTAATTTCTTTGATATTAAAGCAGAGGATTTTGAGCTGGTTGATTATGCTCCTGTGAAACCGCAATTGAAGTTTGACTTGGCTATTTAATAATATAAAAAGAAGTTGAGAAAAAATCTCAACTTCTTTTGTTGCTTAGTGTGATACGCGGCGACGAGCTGCTTTTTTACGGTTTTCTTCGATGAAAGCTGCTTTTTGTTCTTCTGGTTCGATTACTTTCTTTTTAAATGCGTATACCGCGCCTGCAAGTGCAGCGACAGTTCCTGCGACACCTGTTACAAGACCTTTAGCGAATCCTTTAGCCATGAGTTTTCCTCCTTTATCTTCTTAATCAGCCAGCCTCCTCAAGAGGTCACATTTTTCTGACTGACCTTTTTGTGTTATAATAATAGTAACGAAAAAATGGGAATTTTTCAAGGAAAAAAGATGAAAACAAAAATAATTGTGATTGTTGGACCGACTGCTGTGGGAAAAACAGCTCTTGCTATTGAAGTGGCCAAGCGTTTTAATGGCGAAGTAGTTAGTGGAGATAGCCAACAAGTCTATCGAGGACTTGATATTGGGACGGCTAAGGCTAGTCCAGAGGAGCAGGCGACTGTTCCTCATCACTTGATTGATGTTAGAGAGGTAACCGAGTCTTACTCGGCTTTTGATTTTGTTTCAGAAGCTAAGGCGGCCATTGAGGATATTCAAAGTCGCGGTAAGCTTGCTATTATCGCTGGTGGGACTGGACTTTATATTCAGAGTCTACTAGAGGGATATCATCTCGGTGGAGAGACACCTCATGAGGACATTTTAGCCTATCGGACTAGTTTGGAACATTATACAGATGAGGAGTTAGCCTATCTGGTGGACCAAGCAGGTCTTGAGATTCCCCAGTTTAATCGTCGTCGTGCCATGCGTGCTTTAGAAATTTCCCATTTTGGTCAAGATTTGGAAAATCAAGAAAGTTTATATGATCCGCTGATTATTTGCTTGGATGATGAGCGTAGTCAATTGTATGAACGGATTAACCACCGTGTGGATTTGATGTTTGAAGCTGGACTATTGGATGAAGCTAAGTGGTTGTTTGACCATTATCCAGATGTGCAGGCTGCTAAAGGGATTGGTTACAAGGAACTCTTCCCCTATTTTCGTGGAGAGCAGAGTTTGGAGGAGGCTAGCGATAGTCTCAAGCAAGCGACTCGTCGATTTGCCAAGCGCCAGCTAACCTGGTTCCGCAATCGCATGCAGGTGACCTTTTATCAGATAGGAGAATCTGGTGTGACAGACCGTATTTTAAACCAGATTGAGGAGTTTTTAAATGATTGAAACGGAGAAAAAAGAGGAGCGGGTCCTGCTGGTTGGAGTTGAACTCCAGGGCATGGATAATTTTGACCTCTCCATGGAAGAGCTGGCTAGTCTGGCTAAGACAGCTGGAGCAGTTGTAGTCGATAGCTACAGACAAAAACGAGAAAAATACGACTCCAAGACCTTTGTCGGAACTGGTAAGTTGGAAGAAATTGCTCAAATGGTGGACGCAGAAGAAATCACAACAGTCATTGTCAACAACCGTCTGACTCCTCGTCAAAATGTCAATTTAGAGGAAGTCTTAGGTGTCAAGGTCATTGACCGTATGCAGTTGATTTTGGATATCTTTGCCATGCGAGCTCGAAGTCATGAAGGCAAACTCCAAGTTCATCTAGCTCAGCTCAAATACCTCTTGCCTCGTTTGGTTGGTCAGGGGATTATGCTCAGCCGTCAGGCAGGGGGAATTGGTTCCCGTGGTCCAGGTGAAAGCCAGCTGGAGCTTAACCGTCGTAGTGTTCGCAACCAGATTACAGATATCGAGCGCCAGCTCAAGGTGGTTGAGAAAAACCGAGCGACAGTTCGAGAAAAACGTTTGGAGTCAAGTACCTTTAAGATTGGTTTGATTGGTTACACCAATGCTGGGAAGTCAACTATTATGAATACTTTGACCAGCAAGACCCAGTATGAAGCAGATGAGCTCTTTGCTACTCTGGATGCGACAACTAAGAGTATCCATCTGGGGGGCAATCTACAGGTAACCTTGACAGATACCGTTGGATTTATCCAAGACCTACCGACAGAGTTGGTGTCCAGTTTTAAGTCAACCTTGGAAGAAAGCAAGCATGTGGACCTTCTGGTTCATGTCATTGATGCCAGCAATCCTTACCACGAGGAGCATGAAAAAACAGTCCTGTCTATCATGAAAGACTTGGACATGGAGGATATTCCTCGCCTGACCCTTTATAATAAAGCGGATTTGGTAGAGGATTTCACGCCTACCCAAACGCCTTATGCTCTGATTTCTGCCAAGTCTGAGGATAGTCGTGAGAATTTGCAGGCACTATTTTTAGAGAAAATCAAGGATATTTTTGAATCTTTTACCCTGCGCGTGCCTTTTTCAAAATCCTACAAGATTCATGATTTGGAAAGTGTGGCGATTCTTGAAGATCGTGACTACCAAGATGATGACGAAGTGATTACAGGCTACATTTCCGAGAAAAATAAATGGAGGTTAGAAGAATTTTATGACTGATATTAAAACCTTAGCTCTAAAGTATGGAGGTTATACAAGTCTGGATAAGGTCTATCTGGATCAGCTTCTAGCTGGTAAAACAGAGCAGGAGCAACTAGCCCTCATTACCCCTCCGCCAAGTGTGGTCAATGCCTACTTTGCAGAGCTCTACCAGAAAAAGAGTCCTGAAGCAGCGACGGATTATTTTGCGGAACTCAGTCAGGAACTGAATCTCTACAATGCTGAGCCAAGTTTTACAATAGAAAATAAGCCTTTTATCCGTCTGAACCTATCTGGTAAATCCTTTGGTTTTTGTTATGGGAGTGAGGGTCTGGGTCGAATTTTCTCTGAAAATGAGGAGAAGATTTCGGATGACTTGCTCTTTGAAATTGCACAAATTTTTCCCCATCAGCTAGTCTTTGAGGAGTCTGGCAAGATTTACATGAAGGCTGTTGGAGATGAGGAAGTTGTTAGCATGGAGAGTCTAACAGCTTTGACTGATTTGGAAAGCTTGGCTGATGGTCGCAAGCGTCTTAAAGGTTACAGCCAAGAGGATTTACTGCAAGAAGCTGCTGCTTTTTCTGGCAAGCGCTATTTCCGATCGGAAAACCGCACAGCCATGTTATATATTGATTAATTAGAAAGTATCGAATGGATATTCAATTTTTAGGAACGGGGGCTGGTCAGCCCTCTAAAGCCCGCAACGTTTCAAGTCTCGCCCTGAAACTCTTGGACGAGATTAACGAAGTTTGGCTTTTTGACTGTGGAGAAGGAACACAAAATCGCATTCTGGAAACCACGATTCGACCACGAAAAATCAGCAAAATCTTTATCACCCACTTGCATGGAGACCATATCTTTGGTTTGCCAGGATTTCTCTCTAGTCGTGCCTTTCAAGCCAATGAAGAGCAGACAGATTTAGAAATCTATGGTCCTCAAGGTATTAAGTCATTTGTCTTGACTAGTTTGCGTGTCTCTGGTTCACGTCTGCCCTATAAGATTCATTTCCATGAATTTGACCAAGATTCTCTTGGGAAAGTCCTTGAAACGGATAAATTCGCTGTGTATGCAGAAGAGTTGGATCACACTATTTTCTGTGTTGGCTATCGTGTCATTCAAAAGGACTTGGAAGGAACGCTGGATGCTGAAAAACTCAAGGCGGCAGGTGTCCCATTTGGCCCACTTTTTGGAAAAATTAAAAACGGTCAGGACGTTGTTTTAGAAGATGGGACTGAAATCAAGGCAGTTGACTATATCTCAGCTCCCCGTCCGGGTAAGATTATCACTATTTTAGGAGACACTCGAAAAACGGATGCCAGTGTGCGTCTGGCTGTCAATGCGGATGTTCTTGTCCATGAATCGACTTATGGCAAGGGTGATGAAAAAATTGCTCGTAACCATGGCCACTCTACTAACATGCAAGCTGCTCAGGTGGCAACAGAAGCAGGAGCCAAACGACTCTTACTCAACCATATCAGTGCCCGTTTCCTATCAAAAGATATCAGCCAGCTCAAGAAAGACGCTGCTAGTATTTTTGAAAATGTTCATGTGGTTAAAGATCTAGAAGAAGTGGAAATCTAGAATCTCGAGAAAGGAAAAGCATGTCTACTATTCTTATTACAGGAGCTAGCGGTGGTCTAGCTCAAGAAATGGTCAAACTCTTGCCTCAAGACCAACTCATTTTGCTAGGTAGAAATAAGGGAAAATTAGCTCAACTATACGGAAACCACCCACATGTAGAATTGATTGAGATTGACATTACCGATGAGCAAGCCTTAGAAGGATTGGTAGCTGACCTCTATCTCCGTTATGGTAAGATTGATGTTTTGATTAACAACGCTGGCTACGGGATTTTTGAGGATTTTGACAAGATTTCTAATCAAGATATTCATCAAATGTTTGAGGTTAACACCTTTGCTCTCATGAATCTATCTCGTTTGGTTGCTTCTCGCATGAAGGAAATGCGAAAAGGTCATATCATCAATATCGTTAGCATGGCAGGTTTGATAGCGACTGGCAAGTCCAGTCTTTACTCGGCGACCAAGTTTGCGGCTATTGGATTTTCAAACGCTCAGCGCCTTGAACTTATGCCCTATGGTGTCTATGTGACGACTGTTAATCCAGGACCGATTCGTACAGGATTTTTTGACCAAGCCGACCCAGATGGAACCTATCTCAAATCGGTTGACCGCTTCCTGCTAGAACCAGATGCAGTGGCTAAAAAGATTGTCAAGATTATAGGAAAAAACAAACGTGAACTTAATCTCCCAGTTTTGTTGAACTTGGCTCATAAGTTTTATACCCTCTTTCCCAAGCTAGCGGATAAGTTAGCTGGGGAAACATTTAATTATAAGTGAGAAAGCTGTTCCCTTGAGGAATGGCTTTTTGCTTTAATTAGGAGGAGTTGTTTATCAAAAATAATCCCTGAAAATACTGGTAGTTTATTCTTTATTAGATAGTTTAAAGGTATCATAGAGATAAGAAAGCAGAAAAGAGAGGATAAACTTCGAGTCTAACATAACTAAAAGTATATCTATAGTCGAAGCTTATGAAGTCAAGATAAAATAGGATTAAAAGAACTTGCCCTTTGTCGGATTGACTAGGCTGTAAATCGGAGTTAGAAATATTCTTAGAATAGAAGAAAATAAAAAAGCCTAAAAATGTTAAAACATCTTGACATTTTATCGATTTAGAGTATAATAAACAATGTAAAGAGCTCTTGACATTGTTTTGACAGATTGGAGGAACAGGACTATGAGAAAAATGGATGAAATGGACAGAGCGATTCAGCTACGTTCTGAGGAATGGGGTTATAAAACGGCTCTATTTGGCTTATGTGGGTGGACAGTATTTAATATTTATCAATCTATTACAAAAGGCATTGAACTTGAAATGTTACCAAGTCTGATTTTATGTTTATCTATTTCTGTTCAAGGATTTGCACAAACTGCCATAAAACAGAAAATGATTGGTGGTGATGAAGAGTTTAAAGAACCAAATAAACTTGTTCAAGGAGTAATTTTGATGGTTGTTATCCTTATCGTAGTTTTGGCGATTGGCATTTATTGTTTTCAGAAAGACTAATGCTGTATGAAAAATAATATCAAACAGCTAAGAAAGTCTGAAGGACTACGTCAGGAAGATATGGCAAAAATATTAGGCGTTAGTCGACAAACCATTATTGCTATCGAGAATGACAAGTACAATCCTACACTTGAACTAGCAATGAAAATTGCAAGGTTGCTACAACTACATGTTGAAGAAATTTTCATTTTAGAAGATTAAAGATATCAGATAGCATTTATTCTAATCATCTGATTCGTAATGATGGAGAGTTTTCCGGTTCATGGAAACTCTCTTTTTAAAGCTCATAAAGAGTCTATTCAATTTTACCCTTGTCCATCTATATATCTATCGTAAAACTGGTATAAAAATTGCAAATCGAATCTTTAAATAGTATACTAGTTCTGTTAGTTATGAAAACGTTTGCGTTTTTTGTTGATGATGATTATTTAGGAGACAAAATATGGAATTAACAGCCATTTATCATAGACCAGAATCAGAGTATGCTTATCTGTACAAAGAAGGTCAGCTACATATCCGAATCAGAACCAAGAAAGATGATGTCCAGCAGGTCATCTTACACTATGGAGATCCCTTTATCTTCATCGAGGATAAGTATGAAGCCAAGAAAGAAATGACTAAAGTAACCTCAGATGCCCTATTTGACTATTGGCAGGTTACAGTATCGGTTGATTTTGCACGAATTCAATATCTCTTTGAGCTCCTTGATAAAGAAGGTCAGGGTGTTTATTACGGTGATAAAGGTTGTGTAGAACATACTCAAGAAAACTTGGATGCTGAAGGGAATGGTTTCAAGCTTCCTTATATTCACGAAATTGACGGTTGCCAAGTTCCTGACTGGGTTTCAAATACCGTTTGGTATCAGATTTTCCCAGAACGATTTGCGAATGGAAATCCTAATTTGACTCCAGATGGAGCTCGAGAGTGGGATGCTGTCATTGCACCTAACATGGATGATTTTTTTGGTGGAGATTTACAAGGGATTATTGATCATTTAGACTATCTTAAAGATTTGGGAATCACTGGACTTTACCTATGTCCGATTTTTGAAGCAACGACCAATCACAAGTATGATACGACGGATTATTTTGAAATCGACCGTCACTTTGGAGACAAGGAAGTCTTTCGTAATCTAGTCGAGGAAGCCCACAAACGTGGTATCAAGATTATGCTAGATGCAGTATTTAATCATATTGGCAACCAGTCAGTCCAATGGCAGGATGTTCTAAAGAACGGAGAAAAGTCACCATATAAAGATTGGTTCCATATCCAAGAATTCCCAGTTACAGAGGATAAACTTAAGAACCCAAGAGAACTCCCTTATCATACCTTTGCTTTTGCCAGCTATATGCCTAAGTTAAATACAGCTAACCCTGAAGTCAAAGACTATCTTTTGAGGGTTGCAACCTACTGGATTGAAAATTTTGATATCGATGCTTGGCGTTTGGACGTTGCAAATGAAATTGACCACCAGTTCTGGAGAGATTTCAGAAAGGCAGTTCTTGCTAAAAAGCCTGATTTGTACATCTTAGGTGAAATCTGGCATACCTCACAACCTTGGCTACAAGGAGACGAGTTCCATGCTGTTATGAACTATCCACTCTCTGAAAGTATCAAGGATTATTTCTTGCGTCAGCATAAAAAGACAGAGCAATTTATTTCAGAAATCAATAGCCAGTCGATGTACTACAAGCAACAAATCTCAGAGGTGATGTTTAACCTTTTAGATTCTCATGATACAGAGCGTATCCTCACAACTGCCAAAGGAAATATCCAGCATGTCAAGGCTGCCCTAACTTTCCTCTACCTTCAAAAAGGGACTCCTTGTATCTATTACGGAACAGAGCTGGCACTAATAGGTGGACCAGACCCTGACTGCCGTCGTGTCATGCCTTGGGACCGTGTGTCTAAGGAAAATGATATGCTGAATTTTATGAAACAGTTGATTCATGTCCGTAAGGAAGTGGCAAGTATTATTCAGCATGGAAATTATCGCTTGGAAGAAGTGAAACTAGATGTTTTATCCTTGAAATGGGACTACCAAGGAAAAGAAGTTCAAGCCATCTTTAATCAGTCTTCTGAGAAATATACTTTAGACAGAGATTCAGTTGATTTAGAGAGTCATTGCCAGTTTGAAGATGGTCAGCAAGTCATCTTGCCAGATGGCTTTGTAGTTACTATTTCTGAGTAAAAAGGATTAAAATAATGGCACTCAAGGAAGTTTATGAGTATTTTCGTCACTATGATAAGGAAACTTATCAGGTTGTCGCCTGCATGGGCAATGAACCATCGGAAGAAGATGTTCAGGATTTTGAAAATCAATACGGCATTCGTCTGCCAGAAGATTTCAGGGAATTCACCATGTCATCTCTGGGAGGTCTCTTTATGGAAGTCAGGGAAGAGCTATGGCCAAGAGCCAAGGCTTACGATGTAGCACCATTTTGGACCTTCTGTCGAGGTATTAAGGTCTTGGGGATTGCCAACGGTATCCCAGATTTCTTAGATATTCGAATTAAAACCAAGGAATTACACGCTCTGGGCTTTGTGGATTATATTCCGTTTCTGTCTATCATCGGGGATGGAGATGTGATTTTTTGCTTTGATAAGGACAATCATATAGTAGCTCTAGATTGGTATAATAGTGGCGAATCGGAAGAGCTTGAATGTGATTTTTCAGGACTTTTACTCCATCAAATTGCCGAGCTAGAAGAGCGTAAAAATGAGATGGTCAAGCTTTTGGAAAAGGGGAAATCTAATCAATAATCTATAAGGAAATATCAGTTTGATAGTCCGTAAAAGAGGTTGGGACAAAAGATCCCGACCTCACTTTTTATTAGCAATCAAACTTTGACGCGGTAGCT